>JAISGH010000163.1 GCA_031263185.1 Prevotellaceae bacterium
ACATTTTTCTATTGATATGGTTCCCCTGACGGGGAAGGCATAAAAATAGTTCGCGCATAGCATAAAAATTATATCAATAAAACATGGACGCCATCAAGTTTTTCAGCAGACCCTAATTATTCCGCCCGAGCAAGCTACTGCAGAGTGGCGGCAGGATTACGAAACAATGCGCAATTCAATGATTTACGGCGACAAATTGGCTTTTGACAAATTGCTGAAGCGAATAGAGGAATTGCAGGAAAGATTTAGAAAGCTGGATGATGACGTGACAATTAGAAAGTCATGCTGAAAACCGTCATTCCGTCCTTGGATACGGAGTGCTGCAGCTTGCCACCGTGCAGGCGCATGATGTAGCGGGATACGCTAAGGCCAACGCCCGAACCCGATGGCTTGGTCGTGAAGAACGGCACAAAAATATGGGGCAGGATGTCGGCCGGAATGGGCCGGCCGGTATTGGCAACGTGAACGCTTAGCCGGTCGGGGTTGGGCCTGCTGGCCGAAAGCGCGATTTTTCTTTCCTTGTCGTCCTCGATGGCCTCAATAGCGTTTTTTATCAGGTTAATCAGCGCTTGCGATATCAGGTTTTCGTCGGCGAAAAGAATGACCGGCTCCGGAAGCGCGACGGTCAGCTCAATGCTTTTCCCCCTGATAGCCGCCTCGTGCAGCTTGATGATTTTGTCGATTAGGGTATTCAGGTTGAAATTTTGCCGCTTCGGTTTGGGTACCGCCGCAAACTTGCGGTACGATTCCACCAGCGACAGCAACCCCGAAGCCGTAGAGCTAATGGTTTCAAAGGCTTCGAGCGTGCTTTGCTTTAAATATTCGGGGGAGGCAGCGGCATCCCGATGCAGGAAAAGCATGGTTTCGCTCAGGGAGGTGATGGGCGCAATGGAGTTCATAATCTCGTGCGCCATTACGCGGATGAGGCGAATCCACGATTCTATTTCTTTTATTTCCAATTCATTGCCTATATTGCTCAGGGTGATAATGCGCATCATTCCCCGCTTGAGCCGAATTTGTGAGGCTTGCAGGCTGATTTGCAGCTCCTCGCGCTCGGTTGTCAGCGTAATCTGGACGTTGTCGCCGCTTTTCAGCCGGCGAAACAGCTCAGGGTAAGCTTCGTTAATCGTCCGCAGCTGATTTAGGTGCGGGAAGATGGACAAGCCCAGCATGTCCAGCGCTGTTTGGTTTACCCGCTGAACAATGCCCCTGTCGTCAACGATGATGATGCCTGCCGACACGCTCTCCAGAATTATGCTCAGGAAATTCTCATTTTCGATCACCTCCTTGCGGGCGGCGGTCAGGATTTCCCGGATACGGTTCATCATCATGTTCATTTCCTTTTCGCGCCGCGATAGCTTGGCTTCCGAAAAGTGGAACGCATAGTCGCCGTTTTCTAAAGCGTTCAGCAGGAAGTTGAAGTTTTGGTTGTAGCGCCGGTAGCATTTCTCCAGCTCCGAAAAGCACAGCGCAACCGGCACAGCGCACAGCGCCGTGAGTAAGTACTCCTTTGCAGCGAAGCAAGCCGTTGCTCCGGCAACCGCCAAAACCAGCAGCGCCGTGTAGAAGTAAAGCCTGTATTGAATAGATTTAAACAAGGTTGTATGACGTTGACATTGACATTGACGTTGACATTGACGTTGACATTGTTGTATGATGTTTTGGCATCCTGCGCGCTCAGAGCTTTTTCATTTTGTTGTAGAGCGTGGGGCGTGTGATGCCCAGCTCCGCCGCCGCGGCAGAAAGATTATCGCGGTTTCGCTTCAGCGCATTTTGTATCAATACCCTTTCGGCCTCTTCCAGCGTCATGCTATCGAGCTTGACGCTCGCGGAGGCGGACGGGTTTAAGTAAAAATCGGTGATTTGCAGCGCGTCTGCTTCCGAGAGGATGACGGCCTTTTCCACCGTATGCTGCAGCTCGCGGATGTTTCCCGGCCAGCGGTACGCTTGCAGCTTGTCGATGGTTTCGGGCGAAAGCGAAATATCCTTTTTGCTGTACTTCTTTGCGTATTTTTTCAGGAAAAATTCGGCTAAGGGCAAAATATCATCCTTCCGCTCCCGCAGCGGCGGAATTTCCACCTGAATAGTGTTGATGCGGTACAGCAAATCTTCGCGAAATTCGCCCTTCTTTACCAGCTCGTGCACGTTGCGGTTGGTTGCGCATATCAGCCGGATGTCGACAGGGATGGGCTGGTTTCCGCCCACGCGCACAACCTGCCGCGATTGCAGGGCGTTCAGCAGCTTTGCCTGCAGGGGGTAGGAGAGATTTCCGATTTCGTCGAGGAATAAAGTCCCGTGGTTTGCCGCTTCGAACTTGCCGGCGCGGTCGGCTTTTGCGTCCGTAAACGCCCCTTTTACGTGGCCAAACAGCTCGCTTTCGAACAGCGACTCCGTAACGGCGCCCATATCAACCGTTATCATGACCTCTTTGCTGCGCGACGAAAGCCGCTGTATTTCGTGGGCAACCACCTCTTTTCCCGTTCCGTTTTCGCCGGTAATCAGAATATTGGCATCCGTTTGGGCTACCTTTTCAATTAGCCGGCACAAGTTCCGGACAGCCTCCGAAGCGCCCCAGCAAACGGCCTGCTCCCTGTTCAGCTCCTCGCTCAAAATGCTCTGCCGCTCGCGCAGCTGCCTGACGCTGTTGCGCGATTCCCGCAGCGAGTAAGCGGCTTGCAGGGTTGCAACCAGCTTGGCGTTGTCCCAGGGCTTGACGACAAAATCGGTTGCCCCCTGCTTCAGCGCCTTTACCGCCAAGTCAACATCGGCGTAAGCCGTGAACAGGACGACCGGCAGGTCTGCGTCGTGCTTTTTTACCTCCGAAAGCCAGAACAGGCCTTCGTTCCCGCTATTGATACCTGCAGAAAAGTTCATGTCCAGCAGGACAATGTCGGGCGCCGCCTCCCGCAGCAGCGCGTACAGCTGCTTGGGCGACGACAGTAGCGTAACGGTCTCAAAGTAATTCTCCAGCAGGATGCGTAGCGCTGTCAGCACATTTTTATTATCATCAACTATCAGGATGCTGCCTTTTTTCATAATTGCGCAGATTGCAGATTGTAGGTTAATAGCGTACAAAAGTAATGTATTTTTTCATATGGTGATGTTTATGGTGATGTTTATGGTTTATATAATTCTACATTTTTTGTAGAAATAAAAAATAACATTACCTTTGCCGCTGATGATACCTTGCCACTGTTTAGAAAACAAATATGGAAATAAAGTTTGAAAAAGAATATTTGCGCGAATTGTACGAAGTCGGAAAGACAACGGATAAAAAATACTGGTTTCAGCCGGATGTTGTGAAAAAGTATCAGGCACGTATTGAAACGCTTGAAAACGCGGAAAATGTAAATAAATTATTTACATTTAATTCATTCCATTATAAGGTTTTGAAAGGCGATAAAAAGGGAGTATCTTCCATTCGAGTAAATGAGCAGTACCGTATTGAGTTCAAAACGACACAAGTAGCTTCTAAAACGGTTGTAACGGTATGTAACATTTTAGAATTGTCAAATCATTATAAGTAAAATAGCTATGGATAAATATGTTTGCGCCCGCCCTGTTCACCCCGGTGAAATTCTGAAAGATGAAATTGAGTACCATGGCATATCTCAAGGCAAACTCGCCACGCAAATGGGAATGTCGTACAAAATGCTGAATTTCATATTGAATGAACGCCGTCCGCTAACTCCAACAACGGCAATGATGTTTGAAGCAGCATTGGGAGTGGATTCCGATTTGTTGATGCGAATGCAATTAAAATACAATATGCGCATAATAAAGCAAGACAAGCCATTTGCCACCCGCCTCGCAAACATTCGTAAGCTTGTGGCAGCGCTTTAACCTCTGGGTGGTGTTCTCCTTTGCAGCCTAATTTCCTGCGTTCACCGGGAAATACTTGGTATGAAGAAACAAAGTTGTACTTTTGCTGCTTATCTAAATTTTTTTATGCTGCTAATATCTCGCCTGTCCACTTTGCTCGTAGCGCTGCTGCTGCTTTTTCCTTGGCAGCTGAGCGCCGAGGCCGTAATGACGCTGCACACAATGGAGCTGATAGACCGCTACACCGCAAGCCGGCAGCAGCCCGCCTCTCACGCGCGAGCAACCGTCAAGGCTACTCCGGCGGGCGACGATGCCGACGGTACGGTAGGCGTGACGCTGTCGGTATCCCCAACTTTCGACGCTAAGGCGCTGGAGGCGCTGGGCGTTACCGTTGGCGTTTGCGTCAACGGCGTGGTAACCCTGCGCGCCACCCCTGCACAGCTGATGCAGGTAGCGGAGCTTAGCGGCGTTCTCTTTATGAGCGCCGACAGCCGTGTCCGCAAAAAGCTCGATGTGGCCGTACCGCTCGTCAAGGCCGACTCGGTGCACCGGGGCTTGGGCAGCTTATCCCAAGCCTACACGGGGGCCGGAGTGATAGTAGGGGTTATTGACTGGGGGTTTGACCTTACGCACCCCACGTTTTACGATACGCTGGGGCGCCTGCGCATTGCCCGCGTTTGGAACCAGCAGGACAACAGCCACGCAGGCAGCAACCCCTACAAGTATGGCTCCATATACACAACGCAGAGCGAAATGGAGCAGCAGGGTTGCTCGTCGAATGAGGAGTCGCACGGTACGCACGTAGCGGGAATAGCGGCGGGGCAGGGCGGCTCAAGCAAGTACAGGGGCGTTGCTCCGGAGGCAGAGCTGGTGCTGGTGCAGCTGCGCGAAGGCACCACCTCCGAGATAATAGACGGGATGGACTACATCTTCAGCTACGCAAAGGAAGTGGGCAAGCCGGCAGTGGTGAACCTCAGCATGGGCTCGCACAGCGGCCCGCACGACGGCACCTCAACCTTTGACCGCGCCCTCGACGGGCTGGTAGGAAGGGGGCGCGCGGTGGCAGGCGCGGCGGGCAACGAGGGTGAAGATAAGCTGCACGCAAGCTACACATTTTCTAAAACCGACGACGTTGTGCGCACAGCGCTGGGGGTAGTGCTTGGAAAAACTGCGGTGGAAGTTTTTGCAAGCATGGGGCAGCAGCTCAATTGGACGGTTGAGCTGTGGGATGCGGAAAAAAACACGCGCCTGCAGCAGGCAACGGGCAACAACTTTTACTCAACGCAGACCGGAGCAAAGCTGAGCAATAAAATTTTCATTGCCAACGCAGCAGATACGGTTACCGTTTCGGCGGCGGGCTACAACACCTATGTCCAAAACAGGCGCGGATACATTGATATTGACGTGAAAAATAGCAATACAAGAAAGTATGCCGTGGTGCTTGTGCTCAAGTCGGAGTCGCAGCTGGGCACGGTGCACCTCTGGAACTTGGGGAATAGCGACTTGAACGCTACAGCTTCGTTTTACGTCCTAAAAAATTCCTCTTTCAAGTGGATGGACGGAGATTCCGACTACACCATAGGCGAAATTGGCGGAACGGCAAAAGGCATTATCAGCGCAGGCTCCTACAACAGCAAGAACGGTGCTGTTGGGACAATATCCTCCTTTTCGTCCAAAGGCCCCACCGCCGACGGGCGCGTGAAGCCCGACATCATTGCGCCCGGCAGCCGCCTTGCTTCAGCGGTCAACAGCTATGATTATAGGTACAACCGCAGCAACACCGAAGCATCCGAGGATAAAGGAAACAGGCGCTACTACTACGCCCTCATGCAGGGCACTTCTATGGCAACGCCAATGGTTACGGGAGCGGTGGCGCTGCTGCTCCAAAAAAATCCAACGCTCACCCCCGACAGCATCAGGTGCATATTGCAGCAGAACGCCGTTATAGACGCGCTCACAGGAAACTTGCCGCAAAATACGCAGGGAGCCGGAAAGCTGGACGTTCTCCGCGCGGTCGAAAATGGAGTGCCGGCGCTCTGCAAGACGCTGTCGGCGCCGCGATCGCCCTTCTGGAGCGGCAGCGGGCAGGAGCTGGAGTTCAAAATCGTCCCAAACCCCAACAGCGGAACGTTTGTGGTAGAAACGGAGGAGGAAGCGAACCTGACCGTTAGCGTGTACAGCATGGCGGGGAGCCTCCTCTACAGCGCTCCGGTACAGGCAGGAGGCGAGGTGCAGCTCCGGTTTTTACCGCACGGGCTTTATATCGTGCAGCTAACCAGCGGGAAAAATGCCGGCGTGAAAAAAATGCTGGTTTACCGTTAGACCATTGCGCCGTAAACCGGTCAAAGAAAAAATGTAGAAGCATTAAGTAAGTAATAATTGCTAACCGTGAGCCTGTGGACAATACTGCCAATGAAAATTTACTGTTAGAGCAGCTTAGGTGCGAGGAAACCCGCCGCAGCGCCTTTAGCGCGCTGGCGCAGCGCTACGGCGAGCGGCTCTACTGGCACATTCGCAAGATTGTGCTGGCGCACGACGATGCCGACGACGTGCTGCAAAACACCTTTGTCAAAGCGTGGGAAAATATTGCCAAGTTTCGCGGCGACGCGCACCTTTTCACGTGGCTTTTCCGCATTGCCACCAACGAATCCATTACATTTTTGAACAACACCAAGCGCCTGCAGCGCCTCTCGATAGGCGACGCGCAGGCGCTGCTGGAAAACCTTCGCGCTACCGACGCCCACTTTTGCCCAAGCGAAGCGCAGGAAAGGCTGCAAGCCGCCATCCTTGCCCTGCCCGAAAGGCAGCGAATTGTGTTCAACATGCGCTACTTTGACGAAATGACCTACGAGCAAATATCCGAAATACTCGGCGTATCGGTGGGAGCGCTGAAAGCCTCGTACCACTTTGCTGAGCAAAAGGTAAAAAAATATTTTGAGTGAGCGCTTAAACCTTTTGCGATTTGAGTAGTCATAGTATCTGTACGCGGGGTGTATTTCAAATTGTCGCTTTTGCTCATTCCGTAGGAATGAATCGCTCGGTAGAAAAGGTAACGTTCCGGTGGTTGCCGGCATCCCATGGGGATGCATCCAATTATTTATTAACCAATAAAATATCAGGATATGGCAAACACATTCACGCAAATTCACATTCACGCTGTTTTTGCAGTTCAAAATAGGATTTCCTTAATCAAAACAAGTCGTGGCAGGAACGGTTGTACAAATACATAATTGCCGTTATGCAGAAGCATGGACATAAAGTTTTGTCAATTGGCGGAATGCCCGACCATGTCCATATTCTTTTCGGATTTCGTCCTACGCAGGCATTATCAAACCTGATACAGGAAGTGAAGCGAGACAGCTCAGAATGGGTTAACAAAGAAAAATTAGTTATGGGACGATTTTCGTGGCAAGAGGGGTACGGCGCTTTCTCTTATAGCAAATCTCATATTTCGCTGGTTGTGGAATATATTGAAAACCAAAAACAACACCATACAAAGAAAACGTTTTTGGATGAATACAAGAAAATATTAAAGGATTTTAATTTGGAATACGATGAAAAATATATTTTCAAATCGGTTGAAGAATGAATGAGGATGCATCCCTATGGGATGCCGACAACCATCGGGACATTTAGCATTTTCTACCGAGCGATACATTCCTAACGGAATGTATGGCATAAGTAATAGGTCATGGTCTGTAGAGGGAGGAATACGCTTTTGCTCATTCCGTAGGAATGAATCGCTCGGTAGAACAGAAAATGTTCCGGTGGTTGTCGGCATCCCGTAGTGTGGGGTGTCAAGAATTTGATATTCACATAAAAATATTTTCTTTCTATTTTTTTGCCGTTAGGCACAAAATCTTGGTAGAAATAGATAGAT
>JAISGH010000063.1 GCA_031263185.1 Prevotellaceae bacterium
AGCGGCGGTTTCGCCGTCCACTTTCAACTCTTGATACGCCCATTTATTTTTTTATCCCTTAAAGTTATGGCAAAACGAAAATTGATTGCCTTATTGGCATTTTTTATGTTGCTTCCCGCCATGCTGCGGGCAAACGAGCGAGAAAAATACAGCTTCAACTCCCAATGGCTGCTGCACATCGGCGATTGTAGAGACGGGGCGACCCCTGCCTCTGCGGACTACAACGACCGAGCATGGAAATCGGTAACCCTTCCCGCCGCCTTCAACGAGGACGAGGCTTTCCGCGTGAGCATTGCGGAGCATACCGATACCGTTGTCTGGTACCGCAAGCATTTCCGCCTGCCAAAAACAGCCGGAGGGCAAAAAATTTTCCTCGAATTTGAGGGAATACGCTTTGGCGGCGAGTTCTGGGTGAATGGAAAATCAATTGGCCTGCACGAAAACGGCGTGATGGCTTTCGGCTTCGACATTACCGACCGCGTGAATTACAGCGGCGACAACGTGATAGCCGCGCGTATCGACAATTCATGGCGCTACAGGGAGCGCGCCACCGGATCGACCTTCCAGTGGAACGACCGCAACTTCTACGCCAACTTCGGCGGCATCCCCAAAAATGTGTACCTGCACGTTACGCCGCGCCTGTATCAGACTTTGCCGCTGTTCAGCAACCTGCAAACGACGGGAACGTATATTTACGCCCGCGAAGTAGACATTACCCGAAAAAGCGCGATGATTTACGCCGAGGCGGAGGTGCGCAACGAATTTCCGGCGGAGAAAGAGTTTACCTTTGAAGTCGCTATTGAGGATTTGGACGGGAAGATTATCAAAACAATGTCGGCTCCCGCCGCTAAAATCAAGGCAGGCGAAACGTTGACCGTCAGCGCCGGCGGAAGGGTAGAAAACCTGAATTTCTGGAGCTGGGGCTACGGCTACCTGTATAACGTTTATACCACGCTGAAAGTAGGCAACGCGCCGGTGGACGTGGTGAAAACCCGCACCGGCTTTCGCAAAACGCGCTTTGCCGACGGGCTTTTCTGGCTGAACGACCGCGTGCTGCAAGTAAAGGGCTACGCCGAGCGCAGCACCAACGAATGGCCTGCTGTCGGAATATCCGTACCGGCGTGGCTGAGTGATTACAGCAACAAGCTGATGCTGGAAAGCAACGCTAATACCGTGCGCTGGATGCACGTTACGCCCTGGAAGCAGGACGTGGAGAGCTGCGACCGCGTAGGGCTGATACAGCTAATGCCGGCGGGTGACTCCGAAAAAGATGTGGAAGGTCGCCGCTGGGAGCACCGCGCTGCGGTGATGCGCGACGCCATCATTTACAACCGGAACAATCCGAGCGTCATTTTTTACGAGGGCGGGAACGAGTCTATCTCCGAAGAGCACATGGCGGAGCTCAAGGCCGTGCGCGACCGCTACGACCCTTACGGCGGCCGCGCGGTTGGATCGCGCGAAATGCTCGACAGCAAAGCTGCCGAGTGGGGCGGCGAAATGCTGTACATCAACAAGAGCGCCCGGCGCCCGCTTTTTGCCACCGAATATTGCCGCGACGAAGCGCTGCGCTGGTACTGGGATGACGATTCCTACCCCTACCACAAGGACGGCGAAGGTTCCAAATACTCTCGCTCAACGGCTGTCGGCGCCGTTCAAGCTAATGTGGATGCCCGTCCATACAACCGCAATCAGGATTCGTTTTTTAAGGAGTTGATAGCGCGCTGGTGGGATTACTACCGCGTTCGCCCCGGCACGGGAAAGCGGGTGAGCAGCGGCGGGCTGAAAATTCAGTTCCACGAGGTGAATTCGCACTGGCGCGGGGCGGAAAATTACCGTCGTAGCGGCGTTGTGGACGCCATGCGCGTTCCCAAAGATGCGTTTTTTGCTCATCAGGTTATGTGGAACGGTTGGGTGGATGTTGAAAAGCACGGAACGTATATTTGCGGGCACTGGAATTACGAGGATGTCCCTAAATCTCCCCAAGGAGACTTTAAAAAAGATGTCATGGTGGTTTCCTCCGGCGAAAAAGTAGAGCTCCTTGTCAACGGAAAATCGCAGGGATTTGGCGAGCGAACGGTCGGCTTTCTTTTCACCTTCAAGGAAATTCCTTGGGAAGCAGGTACCATCGAAGCGGTGAGCTACGACGCTGACGGTAATGTTTTAAGCAAAAACAAAAAAGAAACCGTCGGGAAACCTGATAGAATTACGCTCCGGCTAATGACCGCTACCGACGGCTTCAAAGCCGACGGCAGCGACTTGGCGTTGGTGGAGGTAGAAGTGGTAGATAAGGAGGGACGGCGCTGCCCGCTGGCCAACGACAGGATTTCTTTCGATTTGAAGGGCGAGGCCGAGTGGCGCGGCGGCATCGCGCATGGCGGCAAGGAGGGTAACTATATCCTCGAAAAAGCGCTGCCGGTGGAGTGCGGCGTAAATCGCGTGCTGCTTCGCTCTACCTCCCGCAGCGGCAGCGTAAAGCTGACGGCAACGGCGGACGGCATGTTGCCTGTAACGCTTTCCTTCCGCTCCATACCCGTCGCCGAAAAGCATGGATTATCGGCTTACATCAGCGGCGAGCACCAGCCGTCGGATTTATCGCGGGGCGCCACGCCCCAGGGCAAATCTTTTACCGCGAAGCGCCACGCTGTGGACATCATTGCGGCCACGGCGGGCAGCAACGAGGCTAACGCCGACAAAAGCTTTGACGACAACGAGCTTTCGGAGTGGAGCAACGACGGGCGGCTTGCAACAGGCTGGATAAAGTACGAGCTGGAGCGCGATGCCGTTGTAAGCGAAGTAGAGCTGAAGCTCACCGGCTGGCGGATGCGCTCCTACCCAATTCAAATTTTTGTGGACGACGCGAAAGTTTTTGAGGGAGAAACGCCCAAATCGCTGGGGTATGTTTCAATTCCTGTTGCGCCCACAAAAGGGCGGTTTGTAAAAATTCAGCTCATTGGCCAAAGCGAAGATAAGGATGCTTTTGGAGGAATTGTAGAGGTGGAAGCCGCCGCCGCCGGCGAGCTCGACCTCTTCAAAGACCCTAACGCCGAAAAGCAGAAAGGGCAGCTGCGCATTGTGGAGGCGGAGGTTTATGAGGGGATTGGCGTGTAATTAAAAATGCCGCTTCAACCCTTGAATTCGCATTATTCAGACAACCGTAAATGGCATTTTCGGAAAAAATCCTATCTTTGTAACCTAAAGTAAGTAGCGATATGGAAGCTAAATTAGATAAGGATACGCAAGACGAAATCAGCTTTATTTCGTTCATTATACCGGAGTTCGCTTTTGCGTATAAAATGAGCATACCCAAAGCGTACCGGTACTTAAAGAAATACGGTGGGCTTGACTACCTGTACGAGAATTGGTGGGCATTGCATACCGACAACCCTTTTTGGGCGATACGCGACCTGTACGAAATTTGCTACAAAAACGGAGGTATGAGGTAATGCAGGTTTATCACGGTAGCTACATTGTAGAAGGGCCTGTTGCCAACGATAATGTTGCTGATCGCATTCAGGATTATTTAAGCGGGCATATTTCAAAACCGGATTTCCTGAAAGAACTCTCCTACCACAAGCCTACGCATCAAATTTGCTTTTGTACGCTCAAGTCGTTACAAATGATTGTTGCAGTAGAGCGAAAGCATGTGGCAAATATTAAGCATATCATTCGTCCGATTATCGAGCAGCTTATGGCGGAGCAGGGTATGGATAAGTCAGCTGCAACGGATACTATTTACAATTCGAGAATTTTTGCTCAACTTGCCGACGAAGCTACCGGATTATACAAAAAACCGCACATGGAAATTTACCGGCTTATTTTGCAGGAATTGGAAAAGTGACATAGTGTAATATTTTGTAATATTTAAATTAATTTTGGCAATATGAAAAATTTACCGATAGGCATTCAATCTTTTTCGGGTTTACGTGAAGATAACTATCTCTACGTAGATAAAACCGAGTATGTACACCGCTTGATTTCAACGGGGAAAGTATATTTTCTGTCGCGGCCCCGGCGTTTCGGCAAATCGTTGCTGATAGGTACGCTCGATGCCTTGTTCAGCGGGAAAAAAGACCTGTTCGAGGGGCTGTTTATTTACGATAAATGGGATTGGACAAAAAAGTATCCTGTTGTAAGGATAGACTGGACGTGCATTTCCCACTCTTCGCCGGAAACACTGAGAAGCAGCTTGCTATATACTCTGAAAGAAATAGCCCGAAATTACCAAATTACGTTGGAGGCAAGCAACCCAGAAGACCGTTTTAGAGAACTTTTGGTTCTTCTGCACAGGAAGACCGGTGAAAGAGTAGTGGTCTTAATCGACGAATACGACAAGCCGATTACTAGTCACCTGTACGACGCGCAGCTGGACGAAATCAAAAGAGCGGTTCACGATTTCTATCAGGTAATCAAAGGTGCCGACGACCACTTAAAGTTTGTTTTCCTGACGGGAGTATCGAAATTTTCCGGTTTGTCGGTATTTTCGGCATTAAATAATCTGGATGATATATCGCTGTTTCCGGAATACGCGGGCATCTGCGGCTACACGCAGGCCGAACTCGAAAGCAATTTCGATGATTATATTGGCCTCGCGGCTGCAAAATTCAGGAAAACAAAGCAGGAGTTGCTTCAATCTATCCGCTATTGGTACGACGGCTACTCGTGGGACGGTGAAACTTTTGTATATAATCCGTTCTCCACGTTAAGATTTCTAAAGGAAAAGGATTTTATGGCTTATTGGTTTGGTACCGGTACACCGTCTTTCTTTATAGATATTATCAAGCACAGCCACAGACCGGAAACATTATTCGATACGCAAATTGTGGATAAGAAATTGCTTTACGATGGCTACGACCCCAATGCTCCCGAAACAATACCGTTGATGTTTCAGACCGGTTACCTGACGGTGAAAGGAATAAAAACTGTTGGCGAAAAAACACAATATACCCTTGAAGCGCCTAATGTTGAGGTAAGCGACGCAACGATAGGATACTTGCTAAAAACATTCAGTACTTACCCCATAGGCGAGTTCACTAAATTACAGGAAATAATACGTCAACAAATCCTCAGCTGCGACGGCGCCGGGCTTGCCGCCTCGCTCAAAGCCCTGTTTAACGTACCGTATCAGATTAAGGGCGGGAAAGAAGAAAACTACCATGTCCTGTTTCAGATTTGCTTGCGGGCGTTGGGCTTCAAAGTGCAGAGCGAAGTCAGCACAGAATTCGGACGGGCGGATGCCGTGCTTGAGCTGCCGGAAATGACAGCCATTACCGAAATAAAGTACAGCTCATCCAAAAGCACAGAGACGCTGCTTGCCGAAGCAAAAAAGCAAATAGTAGAAAAGCGCTACGCCGAGGCATATACCGGACGGATAGTGCTGCTGTGCGCGGCGTTTACGGACGAAGAAGTGGAGTGCAGGTTTGAAGAATATAGCCGCTAAGCAGGCAGCGATTTTTAGTAGTATGTCAACCTACGTATGTCAGGTATGAAACCAAAAAAATTACTCTTCATTTTTGCTCCGGTAGCTTTGATAGCTGCTGCGAGCGTACTTTTGTTCAGGGCAAAGCCCATTGACCGCGAAGCGCTCGTGCGCCGCCATACGGTGCACGTTACAGGGTTAGATGCGGAAAGCGCCTTGAGCGTCGGCAACGGCGATTTTGCCTTTACGGTGGGAGTAACGGGGTTGCAGTGCTTTGACAGCCTGTATCGAGCCAAAGGTATCCCCACGGAAACGCTCTCATCGTGGTGCTGGCATTCGTTCCCCAATACGGAGGGATACCGGTTTGAAAATACCATGAAGCAGTATGACTTTCACGGGCGACAAATACCTTTTTCCGCGCACGAAAAAACTCCCGCCGGGCAGTACTTTCGGATTAATCCGCACCCGACCGCTCTTGGGCAGCTTTCGTTTATGTACGACGGGCGGGAGCTTACGCCTGACGATATTTCCGACGTTGACCAAACCCTCGACATGTGGACGGGCATTGTAACCAGCCGCTACGTAGCGGGCGGCGAAAAAGTAGAAGTTATTACCGTTGCTCATCCGGAGCGCAGCCTCGTTTCGGTGCGCGTTTGCTCGGAGCTCATCCGGACGGGCAGGCTCGAAGTCAGGCTGCGATTTCCGTACGCTTACCGCGCCAGCGTAAAAAATAAACCGCCGTTCATTTGGGATAACCCCGAGGCGCACACCACTTCTGTCAGCGCCAAAGCCGGCGGGTCTGCCAGCCTCACGCGCATTGTTGACAGCACCACCTACTACGTTCGCCTTGCATGGAATAGCGTAGCGGGCTTTACCGAAGCGGCACCGCATGATTTTCGCCTGCGCGTAGGCAATGCCGGTAGCCGGCAGCTTGATTTTACGTGCGAATTTGCGGCAAACACCCTGCACAACAGCCCTGCCAACGCGCGCTCGCTGCCGCTACTTGACGCAACCCGCCGCGCTAGCGTACAGGGATGGCGAAATTACTGGAGTAAGGGTGGGGTAGTAGACCTTTCGCTTAGCGCCGATGCGCGGGCGCACGAGCTCGAGCGGCGCATTATTCAATCGCAGTATATTCTGAAGGTCAACTACGCCGGAAGTTTTCCGCCCTCGGAGTGCGGCTTGGTTACGCCAACGTGGTACGGCAAGCATAACTCGGAGGTGTACTTCATACATGCTGCCCATTTTTACCAGTGGGGGCGCGTAGAGCTGCTCGAAAAAGGGCTTTCGTGGTACCAAAAAATTCTCCCGCTTGCGCAGGCCGACGCAGCCCGAAAAGGTTGGGAAGGCGCCCGGTGGCCAAAAATGGCCGGCATCAACGGGCGGCCTACCCCCGGCGGAATTAACCCCTTTATTATTTGGAATTTCCCCAACCCGATATACCTCTGCGAGCTGGTTTACAGGGCAAAGCCAACTCAAGAAACGCTCAATAGCTATAAGGATATTGTGCTGGAGTCAGGAAAATTTCTTGCCTCTTACGCCACCTACGACGAGGCTACCGGCAGATACGTGCTTGGGCCACCTCTGAAAGCCTCCTCCGAAGGTTCGCGCGAGAGCGAAACGTGGAATCCTACGTTTGAGTTGGCCTTGTGGTACTACGGCTTGCAGGTGGCGCAAAGCTGGCGGGTTCGCCTTGGGATGGGAGCAGAGCCGCGCTGGGATGACATTCTGCAGAAGCTCTCCAAGCCTACGGTTGTTGACGGCAAGTATGTTGAGATAGAAACCGAACCCCGCATCTACGATAAGCCCGGCGGTATTCCCTCGTCCATGATTTACGCGCTTGGCTACGTGCCCCAAACGCCTATGGTAGATACGGGGATTATGCGCGCTACTTTTGATGAGATACACCGCCGCAGCGAGGAGGGAGTGAGGCGCTGGTCGAGCTGGGCGCTGGGGCAGGCTGCCGCCACCGCCACGCGGCTGGGCGATTTCGAGGCAGCGGTGGACATTATCACCATAGCCTCCCCCAGAGTACGATTTTTGCCGCAAGGCTACGTCCGCCGCCCTGCAGAGCCCGACGGGTGCCCTGCCTACATGCCCTTCAACGGCTCTTTTCTTAACGCTGTAGGGCTGATGGCCGGAGGGTGGGACGGAGCGCCGGAGGGGGTTGCGCCCGGATTTCCGAAGAACGGCAAGTGGGTAGTTCGCGCCGAAGGGCTTATGCCGATGCCTTGATAGAGAAACTAAAAACTAAAAACTAAAAACTAGCCGACATCTGTTTTCCGCGCTTTGCACAACTCTTAGTTCTTAGTTTTTAGTTCTTAGTTTTCTCGTTCCTGTATTTCCAATTAAATTTATAACTTTGCATCATTGATTTTAATATCAAAAGATATGATGAAGCGACAAAGAGACGAAAATTTACTGATTGTAGTAGCCGTCGAACAATACGCCAGAAAATACGGATTATCGACGCTGGAAGCATTTACCCTTTTCCATGAAAATGAAATCAATACGCTGATACGTAAACACTACAACGCTCTGCATACACAATCGCTTGACGAGAGTTTTCACTTTGCCGACGACGTGCTCAAACAACGCTTAAAACGGGATATGAAATGATACTTTTCATACCGAAAAGGCTTTGGCTTTTCTGAAATTGATAAATAAAACCGCTTATGGAAACCAAATATACCTATAAAGGCGAAGACATCACACTTGATATGATGTTCAAAATTGAGCATATAGCGACTATTCTCGCCAAACGCGAACACAAGAATTTTGACGCTGCATTTGTCAAATTTCTTTCCTCCGCCACTTACCGGGCATTGCAGCAGACAGATAACACTTTATGGGCGGAAAGCAGTGAGTATATTGCTGATGACTACCAACGGGAAGAACTAAAAGTTAAGAGCTAAGAATTGCGCGAATCGCACCGAATGTGATTTTGTTGAATACACAGGGCAACGCAAAAAACGAGTTTTTTTGGTATTGGCAAAAGAATTTGTAAATGCAGCTTGAGCGTTGGCAGCAACGGCTTTGCCCTATATAGCGCGACCGAATGAAAATTTGCCACATTTTGTTTTTGTGTACGCACACATTTGCAGACACTTATGCCATTTTGCGAAAAAAATATCAAAAATTACAGTGTTAAAAGCATTTTTTCAATTGCTTTTAACATTAGAGTACCATACCTTTGGCGCAATAAAAGCAGGCTGAAAGCAATGCTATTTTATTTTATAAAAAATTGAAAAACAGCGATATAAATCTGCTTTTTGCCTGATAAATCCATTTAAATTACTTTTATTTACGTGATGCTGCATACTCTCAACATACCTTACACCGTAAGTTCTGGGCGGATATCTCCCTGCAATGGGGTTGCTATCGGCTTGACTGTTGGCGCACACATGACACACACACACACACACACACACACACACACACACACACACACACACACACACACACACACACACACAC
>JAISGH010000222.1 GCA_031263185.1 Prevotellaceae bacterium
TCATTACGCACCGGCATTGCGGATGCCAGCCCGTCCAAAGGAACGATTTAGGGTAATCGCCTGCAAGTTCGTCGCAAATGTCGTAAAATGGTTCGGGCTTTCCTGTTCGTGGATTTATCCAAATGTGGTCGTTGGATAGCTGAATACGGATACCTGTTATGCGCGGGTCATCTTGAAATTGCGCCCACTGTGCGCGGCGATATGTGGCAGAGATTTCGGTACGCGCTAAATGCATGGCGTTTTTGGATGCTGAGCGGTAAACGCCCTGCCACGGCTTGTATTTCTTGGCGGCCTCGCGTAGCTCCATTTCTCCGATTTCCTTATTCTTTACCTTTCGGAATAGCTTATCGGGTTCGTTGAGGTATTTTTTCAGCTCCTTGGCGAGTTGCTCCGGCGTTTTTTCTTTCATGCCGTTTTGTATAATGGTTTCAATCTCCTGCTTCATTCCGTTGCCTAACTTCCAGACACGGTTGGAAAGCGTAAGCCCATTACGCTTCAAATCTCGTAAAATCTTTCGAACGAGGCGGCAGCCTCACCCATCGCTTTTTGCAGCGCACCAGCGGGAGGCGAAAAGTACTCCGCGCTGACTTTCACGCTGCCCTTTGAGGAAACTTTTTTCCACGTGCCGCTAACTTTTGCATTGTGCAGGATGAACGGCCTGAATATGCCGTTTGAGGAAATAACCTTGCTGTAGCACTCCGCGGCAAGCATCTCTTTCCTGTCCCTGTAGCCTACCAGCAGCTCGTCGAAGGCAGGCAGCAGAAAGGCTGCGCTGCTTTTTCCGGTATGCCCCGGGCTTGCAGCGGAGTAAAAGTACTCCTGCCCGCCAACTTTTTCGCAGGCAAAGTCCGGCCTGACGAACTCCAGCGCGCGCCTTGCCTCGCCTGTCGTTAAGCCCGACCACCACACAAAATCGAGCAGGGTTGCCGGGCCGTGGCTGCGGAAGTACCTTGCGGCAAGCTTTGCCAGCGCCTCGTCTTTGTCGAACAGCGCCGGCGGGCTTGGCGCTTTTTCTCGAAGCAGGCAGTAGGTTTGCTTGCCGTTGGCTACCCTTCCGTTGCATACCAGCCTGTCCAGCTCGGCGTGGAGCAGCACGTGCGCCGCTTGCCGGCTGTCAACGGCAACGCCGGCCTCGTTGGCTATGCGGCATAGCGCAGCCCGCGTCAGGTGGTTGCCGCCTTGCAGCGCCCGCAGCATAACGTCCGTCGCCTTTAGGAGGAGGCTTGCCGACAGGCCTGTGCTGCGCTTGTCGTAGCCTTCGAGTATGGGCCTTATGCGCGGCGCGGTGAGCTGCATCAGCCAGTGAACATCCTCCACCGCCACCATGTGCCACGTGGGGCGCATGATGTGCGTCCGAATAATTTCGCCCCTGTTAAGCGCCTCCTCCACCTGCAGGCTCGTGGACGCCGGCAGGCGCACGCCGATAGCCCACTTTGCCATACTGTAATCCTGCGCCTGCATGGCGCCCATCCACGCAACAACCTCGCGCGGCGTTTTCAGGCTATGGGCAGCCAGCAGGTGGCTGCGGAGGCGGAGGGCAACAATGTTGTTCATGTTGTTAAGTTGAACTTTCGCTTTTCGATTTTTTTACTTCCCCAAAATTCGCGCTTGCGCCCAGGGCATAACCAGCGCCGGAGCCTGCTTTTGCAGCAGCCGCTCGGTCATGTACTTCATGTAGGGGTCTATGTGGGCAAAAAACAGCTTGTAGCCCTCGCACAGCGCATTTTTATTTTTTTCGCCATCGGCGCTAAGGTCAAACCTGTGCTTGGGACATTCGCCGCGGCAGGCAAAGTAGTAGCGGCAGCGAAGGCACTCGCGCGGCAGCCCGTTGCGCTTGTCGATACCAAACTTGAACTGCTGCGGCGACGCCAGCATCGCCGGCAGGTCGTCGTGCCGGATGTTGCCAAGCTTGTACTCGGGGTAGACAAAGTGGTCGCACGAGTATACGTCGCCGTTGTGCTCCACCACCAGCGCGTCGCCGCAAGTTTCGGCAAATATGCACAGCCCCGGCGGTACGCCTGCCCACTGCGCCAGCGCTACATCGAACAGCTGCACGTAGCAGCGGCCTACGTCGGCTACCACCCACTCGTCGAAGACGTCGCACATAAATTCCCCAAACCCTTTGGCCGAAACGCTCCACGGCGCAAGGTGCGATTTTTCGGCGCCCGGAGCAGCAATAGCTTCGCGGCTGCTACCGCCAACGGTGTAGTCCAGCGCGGGCAAAAGCTGCATGAACCGGCTACCGATGGACTTCAAAAATCGGTAAACCTCGGCGCCGCGCCCTTCGCTCAGGTTGCTCACCACGCTCAGCGTGTTGTACTCCACCTGCATGTGCGACATCAGCTCTACGGCCTGCATTACCCGGGCAAACGAAGGCTTGTCGCCGCGCGTACGGCGGTATGCGTCGTGAATATCCTGCGGCCCGTCAACGGAAATTCCTACCAAAAATCCATGCGCCCTGAAAAACGTGCACCACTCCGGCGTTATCAGCTGCCCGTTGGTTTGCAGCGCGTTTTCGATTTTTTTGCCTCCGGCGTACTGCTTTTGGAGCTTCATGGCAAGGCGAAAGTAGTCCAGCCCTGCCAGCAGCGGCTCGCCGCCGTGCCACACAAAGGTTACCACCGGCGAGGCGCAGGAGGTAATGTAGCGCTCAACGTAGCGCTCCAGCAGCTCGGCGCTCATCTTTGCCGGAGGCCGGCTGTAGAGGTTGGCTTTGTCCAAGTAGTAGCAGTAGCGGCAGGCAAGGTTACACGCCGCGCCAACCGGCTTAATCATGGTAGAAAAATTGGCCGGAGCGCTGTACCTGAGAGCGTCGCTGTACGTTATGGTTGGCTTGTAGTAAGGCATTTTGAAAAATGGGTTCAAGTCCCTAATCGTTCACGGTTTTAGGGTGACGCTTTGGGCGGCTCTAAAACCTCTTTTTGCCGGTGATTTATCATCGGCTTCTTTTTTGGATAACAGCCATTTGCGAAAGTATAAAACATAAATAAGGGGGGCAACTTTTACATTACCCCCCTTATTCTGGAAAGTTCTCCCCGTAAGGTGAACTGGCACAAAAGTACAAAATATATTTTAAATACCAAATAAAAACAAAAAAATTATGGCCGCAGGCGTAGCAAAATTACAGCTTCTTATCGACCTTATAATTAGAAGCTGCAAAGGTAGCATTTTCTTTCGTAGCTTCATCGGCGGCGGGGTGATTGGGTGTATTTCAAATTGTCGCTTTTGCTCATTCCGTAGGAATGAATCGCTCGGTAGAAAAGGTAACGTTCCGGTGGTTGTCGGCAGCCCGGAGGGATGCATCTCTTCGGGATGCCAAAGAGGGACGCCATTCGTGTTTTCTACCGATTAGTAATAACGAATAAACAAGATATAACAGTTAAAAATATCATCCCGTAGAGACCTCACCCCCGGCCCCTCTCCAAAGGAGGCTGCGTGAAAAAGGTATTTTTCTTCACCAAAAAGGGCGTAAAATTTTTCGCAGCAAGCGTAAAGCATTGGTTTTCAATACTTATTTTTTTTGCATGCTTGGCGTAATTTTTCGCAATTTTTGCGGTTAAATTGACTTTTCACGCAGCCTCTACGGGGCGGGGCGTGGTGGGGGATAACCGATTTTCTACCAATATTTCGTCCCGCTGGGACGGCGCAAGCGTTCCTCGCCGTTGCAACAAAATCATTTTTGGCACGCTAACCATCTTCATAGCGCCTCAAAAAAAGATTTAGCCACCGAAGAACCTTTCGCCGCTTGCGGCGTAGCGCCTGTGTGCGAAATTTTGAATTGCTCCCAATCAGCCATATTCAAAATGTACTGAAAATCAATAATTTACTGATATTCTGAGGCCATAAAATACATTCCAAAAAGTTACATCGGTGATTATTTGTCATTTATAAAATAAAAGATGGTAAAAATCAAAAAATCAGGAGGAAAAATTTGGCCGAGTTGTGTCAACAAGCAGCAACTTTTGTTAATAATCATTTTGAGTAAAAAAAATAATAAATTGAGTAAAGGGCGATGAGAGAGTTTGCCTTACATTTGTAGCGCGATAACGTTCACGATAACGCTCGCTATGCTAACAGGTCAATAAAACGAATGAATAATGAAGAGAAGACGCTTTTTTTTATTTTATCCGAGCTTACTGCTGCTGCTCGTGCTCACGCTCATGCTGGGCAATGGCGCGCAGCTGCGGGCTACGACTCTTTACCCAACTACGATAGAGCTGGCGCAAATCAACGGAGCGGAAAAAGAGAGGCTACGCCTTGCGCAGGGGCATAGAAAGTTTGACCAGCAGCCAACGGGATTTTACGTTGAAAAAGGCTCAACGGTGGTGGTGACGGTTACGGTTATTACGCCGGCGGCCGACAGCGCAATGCCCGTTTTGCACGTTGGTACGCTGGGGTTCAACGTTGAGGGCAGATCGCGAGAAGAACATCCCCTGAAGGCAGGAAAAAACGCTATCGCCACTAAGTGCGGCGGGCTTATTTACCTTGCCTACACAACCGGCAAGAGCAAACCTCCCGCAGGGAAAGTGCGGATTGTATTTGAAGCGGAAAGCGGGCATGTGCGGGCGCCGCGCTACGTGCACGGCGTTACCGAACAGGAAGAGTTTGAGTATATGCTCAACGTGTACCCAACGCCGGACGTGATTTACCACTCCGACTACGTGGTAGTGGCCGCCGCGAGAGAAAATGCGATGCTGTATAAAGCCGACCGCGAGAGGTGGATGCAGGATTTACACGCGCTGCTGGAAAAGGAGGACGAAATCAGCGGGATGGACAACAGCGACCCCAACCCTGTGCACCACCGCCTGAACGCTGGCGAGGTAAGGTATTTGCTGGTTAGCAACACCTCCGGCAGCCCCCACGCCAACAGCTCGGGATACACAGGCTACCCTGCAGCCAGCATCCACAGGTACCTTACCCCCTTTACCGCTTGCAGCGGCGGCGGCTGCAACAACTCGTGGATGCTGGGGCACGAGTTGGGGCACCAGCACCAGCAGCCGGCATACCAGATAAATCTCTCAACAGAATCTACGGTGAATATATACTCCTACATGGTGGAGCGGAGCATTCAGGGCAGCAGCTACAACAGAACTTCCGCAGCGAGGTGGCAGCAAGCCCGCAATACCTACCTGAAGCTGCCCTTGGAGGAGCGGATTTACAGCATGAGCGACAACAGCCTCGAGGCCATTGTTGGGTTTAACCACGACGAGCTGCGCTTTATGGTTTGGGAGCAGCTCTTCCTCATTTTTGGCGACGATTTTTACAAGCGGCTGCACCGCATTGTGCGGGAGGAAGAGGTAACGGGCGGCAGCGAGCAGGACAGGCGGCTATACCTGATATGGAAGGCATCGCAAATTGCAGGGTACGACCTTCGGGAGTTTTTTGACCGGTGGGGCATACGGGTGACGGAGCAAGCTTATGAGGACAGCCTGCAGGCAAAATTCGGCAGAGCGCTATCGCGCGGCGCCGTCATTACCCTGCCGAAGCCCGTTGATTCGCTCATAGCCGTTACGGGGCAGCAAAGGCCGGCTTGGACGCCGCTGCCGCTGCGGGGAATTTCCTCCTCCGAGCCGACGCTGGGAACGGTTCTAAGCAGAGACAGCTGGACCATTACCGCCAGCATGGGCGGGGCGGCTGACGCCGCGGTGGGCGGCGACAAGCCCGAGTACATTATTGACGACGACAAGAGCTCGGTTTTTTCCTACGTAAAGCCGGGAAAATCGTACAGCGGAATATCCGTACCCGCCAACCATGCGCCGTCATTCACCATTGATATGAAAACGCCCGCAACCATTGCGTATTTTCGCTACGTACACCGAACAGCCGGCAACAGCGAGGCTAGGCTGAGGGCGAGCATGGTGGCGCTGTACGGCAAAAATACCGAAGCGGAGCAATTTACCCTTATCAAAGATAGCATAGCGCTTACGGTTGAGCGCGACGAAGAGCGGATAGATTTCCCTCAGACAACCTGCCGGTACGTGCAGCTGGTTTTCAGGGATTGGGACAAGGTGAACGGCTACACCATACAGGTTGCTGAGTTTTACTTAGGCCCCAAGGAAGAAGCTACAGAAACCCCCGGAGGTACCCCCGGCGAAACGCCCGGACCGACCGGTATTTGGAGCAGCGCAGCTCCGGTGGAGGCGCCCTACACGCTTTACCCTAATCCGGTAAAAGCGGGAAGCCTTTTCTGCATAAGCAGCCGAGAATCTTCCGATAGGGAAGACCGGTGGACGGTGCGGATATACGATGCCTCGGGGCGAAAAATACGGGAAAGGGTAGCCTCTGCAACCCCAATGGTTGATGTACTTCACGCTCCGGGATTGTTTTTCGTTAGCGTTGAAGCCTCGCTGGGCAGGAAGGTGTTTAAGCTGGCGGTGGCGAAAGATTGAGGGACGAGCGGGGAACGGTAGCGATAGCCTGTAGAGACCTCACCCCCGGCCCCTCTCCGAAGGAGAGGGGAGCAGGGACACGATATTCGGCGCCAGCCACCCCTCTCCAAAGGAGGCTGTATGAAAAGGCGGTTGCCTGCTCCCAACACCGGAGGCGTTAAGAGCGACAAGCGGTAGCCTTTTCACACAGCCTCCGAAGGAGAAGGGAGCCGGTACACGAGGGTAGCTGCGGCGGCGCTGCTCCCCTCTCCTTCGGAGAGGGGCCGGGGGTGAGGTCTCTACCGTTATATATCTTGTTTATTTGTCATTACAGCGTAATGATAAGAGATGCGAAATAAACAAGCTATAACAGCTTTAGGAGACGTCAATAAATTAAATTCTTAATTTGGTCAGCAAAAGTAGCATTTTCCTTTAATCTACATAATTATTTAAGTAGGTTATTTATTGACATCTCCTTATGATGTGTGATGGCAAACAATATGTTGAATGTATGTGTATCCGGCAATCCGTTAGGATTGCATCGCTCGGTAGCCAACGCATTGCATGTGATTATCGCGCATCCCGTTAGGGATGCATCCCTAACGGGATGCGCGGGAGGTGTCACGGCATGTTTTTTCTACCGAGCGACGCATCCCGCTGGGATGCAAAGACGATATGAAAAATTTATATATTATTTTCTTTCATCCCTAAATACAGGAACAGTAAAGTATAGAAATTAAAATTGTGGAATAGCAAAAAATGATGCTGCACAGCAACGCATATATGATGAATACCGGTAAGGCGCAGGACATGCGCCTTGCGGAGCATTTCTGTACACAAGGGCAGGCGCAAGGCCAGCCCCAACCACACACACACACACACACACACACACACACACACACACACACACACACACACACACACACACACACCTTAACGTCCGCTAAGGTAATACAAATTGCTGATATATAAAAGAG
>JAISGH010000138.1 GCA_031263185.1 Prevotellaceae bacterium
CAAATTGTCGCTTTTGCTCATTCCGTAGGAATGAATCGCTCGGTAGAAAAGGTAACGTTCCGGTGGCTGTTGGCATCCCGTAGGGATGCATCCCTCCGGGATGCCAAAGAGAAACGCCATTCGTGTTTTCTACCGAGCGAATACTCCCTACGGGATTATTTAAAGCGACAATTTGAAATGCACCCTTGGGCGCAAGTAGCATTTCAAATTAGGAGAGCCATGTCCAAAGCCCATTGCCTTACGCCGAATGTAGCCATGCTGCCGTTGGGAACAACAGCTGCAATATCGCTGTCTTCACAATATACGCCGCCTTTGCCGTTCAAATCGTCGCTTACCGTGCACCAGACCAAAGTTGCGGCTCCCCTGCTGCACATTTTTGTAAACATCGCCGATATTCTTCGGGTTACGAACAAAGTTCTGTAATGCGGTTATATTGAAAAGCGCGCATAAACAGGTGCAAAGGAACGCAGCCCACGCCGTAGCAGCAAAGGGTGTGCGCAAAGTGTGCGCATATTTTTGAAAGGAGTTGGGGATAAGGAGTAGCTGGTCGTGTTGTTGTTGGTGGGTACTCTAAGAAATCTATATTGTATCACAGGAAGTTACGTATTATTTTGTTGAAAATTTGCTAAATCGCAAACAGATAACTACCTTTATGGCGTGGGAACACGCTTAAATGCTACTTAAATTCCAGCTCAAATAGTAGCCCGCGGCCTGTTTACCTACAAAACAATTAATAAACATTAAAAAATTATTATTATGCTGGAAAAAGAATTTAAATACTATCGCGAGCAGCAAAATGAGCTATTGAAAAAATACAATAATCGATTTGTTGTTATCGTAGGAACTGAGGTAGTGGGCGATTACGACAACTACGAGCAGGCGCTGTTTAAGACAGCAGAAAAGTACGAGCCGGGCACGTTCCTTGTACAAGAATGTACGGAGGGCGAGGACGCTTATACCCAAACGTTTCACTCTCGCGTATATTTTGCTTAGTTCCATGCCAACACAATCTGTACAAGCGCTCTCGAAGCGCTATAATGGCATATCGGAAAGTATTATTACGCCTGTTGAACTGGAAAACGTATTCACAAAGCAAGCAGCACGTACTACAGGAATTTGGGACACAGGCGCAACGGGCTCTGTGGTTACAAAATCAATGGCAAGTATGCTTGGATTAAAGCCTATAAAAAGGAAATTAGTTCGAGGAGTGCATGGCGTAAAAGAAGTCAATGTTTATCCCGTAAAGATTACGCTTAACAACAAGAATATTACGCTGCAATCCGATGCAACAGAATGTGATGAGTTGTTTCCTGATAAAAGCGTAGGGTTGCTTATCGGTATGAACATTATAACTAAGGGCGACTTTGTTGTAACCAACTATCAGGGAAGCACGGTAATGACTTTCAGAGTTCCTTCGCTGCAAAAAATTGACTTCGTGGCGGAAATAACAGATGAGCAATAACAGATGAGCATCAATTCGTAAAAAGCAAGGAATTTGGCATGGATGAATTTTTCCCTAAACGCAACTTTAAAAGATAAACACAGATAGGGATTTATCTGTGTTTATATCTTTTAAAGCTGCGCCATCTTTTTTACCTTATAGCCTGGCTTGATATAACTTCGGCCTCGTACCCCAGCTTTTCTATGGCCTTTTTGAGGTTGTCCACGCTTGTTTTGGCCGCCTTGTACTTAATGCGAACGGTTTTGTCGGAGAGCTTTACCTCCATATCCTCTACGCCCTTTTCAAAGGGAATACTTTTTTCCAGCCTTGCCTTGCAGTGGTCGCAGTGGATGGTAGTTTTGAAGGTTACCTCTGCTTCGCCGGCTTTTAGCGCAGCCTTCAGCGTTGTTGCGCCGAGCATTGCCGTGAAGGCAAGCAGCGCCAATTTTAAGCTTCTCATGATAATTAAGAATTTAGAGATTAGAAATTATTGGTTGAACATCAAAGGTAATGATTTTTTTCAGTTAGGCCAACCGTGCGGCTAAATTTTTTTTTTGATTTTGATTGTGCCTGCAATTGTATTTTTATTTACGGAATCTCCCCAATTTTTCTACCATATCTTTGGTCATTCGCTCCAAGTCGTACTGAGGCTTCCAGCCCCATTCTTCGCGGGCGCAGGAATCGTCCAGACGGTTAGGCCACGAGTCTGCAATGCTTTGCTTTAGCGGGTCAACCTCGTAGAGCATTTTAAAGTCGGGGTAGTGATTTTTGATGCTCCGGTAGAGCATTTCGGGGTCGAGGCTCATGGCGGTTACGTTGAACGAGTTGCGGTGAACCAGCTTGTCCGGCGCAGCCTCCATAATGTTGACGGCGGCGTCCAGCGCATCCGGCATGTACATCATATCCATAAAAGTGCCGGCCTTGAGCGGGCAGGTGAACGGCTCCCCCTTCACGGCCTTGTAGTAAATCTCAACGGCGTAGTCGGTAGTTCCTCCGCCGGGCATCGTTACGCTGGAGATTATGCCGGGAAAGCGCACAGAGCGGGCGTCCACCTTCCAGCGGGTAAAGTAGTAGTCGCTCACCAGCTCACCCAGCACTTTCGTTATTCCGTAAATCGTGTTGGGGCGCTGTACGGTATCCTGCGGCGTACCGTCCTTTGGCGTATTCGGCCCAAAAGCGCCGATGGAGCTTGGGGTGAAAACCGCGCAGCCGTACTCCCTTGCCACGTCGAGGCAGTTCATCAGGCTTCCTATGCCCACGTCCCAGCCCAGCTTGGGGTGCTTTTCGGCGGTGGCCGACAGGATGGCTGCCAAGTTGTAAATGGTATCTATCTTATACTTTTTGACGGCTGCCGCAATCTGCTCAATGTGCAGGGCGTTGATTTCAACCACAGGCCCGGCCTCAAAGAAGCCTTTGGGGTAAGGCGGCGTGTAGAAGCCGCACACAACGTTATCCGTTCCGTACAGCGTACGCAGGCGGACGCTCAGCTCCGACCCTATTTGCCCTGTACTTCCAACTATCAGTATTTTTTTCATTTTGCGCCAAAATTATAGCTGTTTTTTCAGAACGCCCAGCTCGCCTCCTACCTTAACAAAAGCCTGAATACACCTATCCAGCTGCTCCCGCTCGTGGGCGGCGGAAATTTGCAGCCGTATGCGGGCTTGCCCCTTGGGAACGACAGGGTAGTAAAATCCCGTTACGTAAATTCCTTCGTCCAGCAGCTTGCTTGCCATATCCTGCGACAGCTTTGCGTCGTACAGCATGACCGCGCAAATGGCCGACCGCGTAGGTTTTATGTCGAAGCCCACCTGCTGCATTTTGCCGACAAAGTAGGTCGTATTTTCGTGCAGCTTGTCCTGCAGCACATTGGAGGCTTCCAAGTAGCCAAACGTGTAAATTCCGGCGCCCACAACGGCGGGTGGCAGGGAGTTGGAGAACAGGTAGGGGCGCGAGCGCTGGCGGAGCATGGCGATGATTTCCTTTTTGCCGGTGGTGAAGCCGCCTATTGCCCCTCCAAAAGCTTTTCCCAGCGTTCCTGTAATGATTTCTACCTTGCCCCGAAGGTTGAACTGCTCCGTAGTGCCCCGCCCGGTTTTCCCGACGACTCCTGCCGAGTGCGACTCGTCAACCATAACCATAGCGCTGTACTTTTCGGCAAGCGCATGAATTTTGTCTAACGGGGCAACGTTGCCGTCCATGGAGAACACGCCGTCCGTAACAATCAGCCGGAAGCGCTGCGCCTGCGCGGCCTGCAGCTGCTTCTCCAAGTCCTGCATGTCGGCGTTGGCGTAGCGGTAGCGCACAGCCTTGCAGAGGCGCACCCCGTCGATGATAGAGGCATGGTTGAGCGCGTCCGAGATAATGGCATCATTTTCGTCCAGCAGCGGCTCAAATACTCCTCCGTTGGCGTCGAAGCAGGCGGCGTACAGGATGGTATCCTCCGTCCCGAAAAAGCGGGCAATGGTTTCCTCCAGCTGCTTGTGCAAATCTTGGGTGCCGCAGATAAACCGCACCGACGACATGCCGTACCCGTGGCTTGCCATTGCCCTGCAGGCAGCATCCACCAGCTCTTTGCTGTCGGACAGGCCAAGGTAGTTGTTGGCGCAAAAGTTGAGCGCCTGCTGCCCCGATTGCAGCGTTACGGCAACCGACTGAGGCGAAGCGATAATTCTTTCGCTCTTATACAATCCCGCAGACCGGATAGATTCCAGCTCTTTAGCGAGATGTTCCTGAAATGCTTGGTATGAGTGCATAAAAATTTACTTTTTTGCCCAAAGGTACGCCAAAAATTAATGCTACACAAGTGGCAGGAAAAAAGGCTAAATCTTTTTTTGAGGCGCTATGAAAATTTCATTTTGAGTTTTTCCCTCCTCTCTCGGGAAAATACTTTTGGTTTCTGTAAATGAATATGGTTTCGTTCATGTTGTGGCGCGGGTTCAGGAAAAACATCAGGTTATCAATCAGGCTGGGCTTTATTTGGGCTTCAAAAACCAG
>JAISGH010000175.1 GCA_031263185.1 Prevotellaceae bacterium
ATTTCCTGACCGTAGGTGCACGTTTTGGTTACCTCCACCTCGCCCTCCTCGCCGTCGGCGCCGACGGTGTAGATGGTGCGCGGCTGCGCCAGCAACTGCTGAGCGCGGTTACGCCGCGATGCTACCTTTGCCTCCGGCTCGCTATCCGCTGGTAGCGCTTCTTTGTAAGGCTTGGGCTTGGGCGCTGACTGTTGCAGGCGTTCTTGCAATCCGGCGGCGGCTGCCTGCAGGCGCTCGGCTTTCTCAGCAGCAGCTTGATTTTCGGCAATTAATAAAGCTACTCCATCCCAGAGCAGCGCCACGAGGCTATCTGCCTTTACCAGCTCCCGCAGGCTCTCAAAATATCATTATGATTTATATTCATTTATTGCCAAAGAACTTTTACAAAGGTAGATAAATATTTTATTTGGCAATAGGCATAACCAAATAAATTCTATTGTAAAACTCAAATTTGGGTACTTTTTAGGGTGCATTTTCGCTAACGGTAAATGTATTGAACTTATCCATTTCGGAAGCTTTCAGCTTATCAACTATTTTTACGTAAGGCTTCATCGCTTTAAAATCGCTATGCCCCGTCCACTTCATGATAACCTCCGACGGTACGCCAAGGCGTAGCGCGTTCACTATAAATGTACGCCGACCACAGTGCGTTGTAAGCAATGCGGATTTCGGGAATACATCTTCATAGCGCGTGCCGCCCTTGAAGTAGACAATCCTTTGCGGGCTATTCATCCCTACCAAGCTACCAACATCTTTCAGGTAGCTATTCATTCTTTGGTTGGAAATGACCGGCAGCGCCAGATCATCAGGCAGCCTAACGTTTTCATATTTTTTCAGTATGGCCTTGCTGTATTTGTTCAGCTCAATAATAAGCCCGTCAACCGTTTTTTGCGTAACAACGGTAATATGATTTTCTTTTACGTCGCTACGTCGCAGCTTAGCAACGTCGGAGTAGCGCAGGCCGGTGAAGCAGCAGAAGCAAAAAACATCGCGAATGGCAGAAAGTGAATTTTCTCTTACCGGAAAGGTGAACGAATATAAATTCATCAGCTCCTCCCATTCCAAGTAAATCACCTCTTTTGCGTTTCCGTCCGTACCTTTTAGCTTTGGCCTAAACGTTTCGTGCAGCGTGGTAGCATGGTAACCTTTGCTCCACGCCCAGCGAAGAAACCAGCGCAAAAACGATACGTATTTTGAAATGGTAGTATTCCGTAAATCCGACTTATGCAGGCTTGTAACAAAGCCTTGAAGCGTTTCGTCGCTTAAAGTTTCAAACGATAATTTAGGGTTGAAATTTTGCAGGTGCTCACGAAGCGAGCTGAATTTAGTGTATGTAGCCTTTGTCCAGCAATTTTTTTTACCTGCTGCTTCCATAAATTCAGCGTAAATATCCCAGAAGCCGCACGATTTTAATGCTGCTGATTTGCCGCTAAACTCCATATCAAATGCTTTTTTTAGTTCCTGAGCCGTTGGCGCGCGCTTTTCCAGCAGCTCGAAGCGCGCAAATATCTCCTCTATTCGCTCGCTGCACAGCAAGATAGCCTTGTTTATTTCATTGCCGGATTGCTTGTACTTGTTTTTGTAGCCGGCAAGAACCCGCATATTTTCGCTATCCCATTTTTTTGGCTCTATGCCATACCCCACGCGCAAATCTACACGGTTGCCTCCGTATGATACCCGCGCCCGTATGGGCCTGCAGTCCGATTTTTGCGGGAACAAATCAAATTTTACCGTGTGCTTCATTCTTATACATTTTACCGCGGCCAAGCATTAGCCATTCAACAGAAACAGGATATTTAGTGCATAAATGATATATAGCATCCATCTCAATATTTACGTACCGTGACGGCTTAGAATTCGGATTAGGAGTAACGCCGTACGTTAGGCGCATTTCCCTGTACCGGGGCGGATGAGAACCAAATTCTTTACACAGCGCCTCCAGCGAGTGGACATGTCCCATAGCAACGAGGGCCTCAACCGCCACAAAGAAGCGCCGGTTTATGCCGTCCATTATTGGGGTTACTTTCTTAGGATGCTTCATTCAGAAAACGCTATTTTGTTATTTACGGACATCTTGGTGCTGCTGCATTACTTTCGTTTCGCTTAGCGTTTTGATTATAGAAATAAGCGATTTAATTTGCTCATCCCTTTCCTTTATTACTTCTTGGAAATTTTTGATGATGCTTGCAATATCATTAGCGTATAGCGATGTGCCGCCAATACCTATCTGCTTGCTAACATCGTCGCCGCTGAGCAGCATGTTTCCATCACCCATTATCAGCCATAGCGTATTAAGCTCCGGATACACCTCCGAAATTTTTTTTATCTTATCCGGCTGTATGGATTTTCGTATCGAATTTATGTACGAAAACGATACGCCAATGCTTGCACAAAACTCCCTATCCGACAGTCTTTTGTATTTAATAAATTCTTTCAACCTTTCTTTTGTTCCCATAGCATAAAAATTTTTAATAATTGGTGTTAGTGTTTTTTAATAATAAAAAGCTTTTGGCAATGCTGCAAAGCTGTATATTTGCAGCAACAAAAAGCGCAACAAAGATAACTATTTTGAATATTTTTTGCAATAGCGTAAAAACGCTATTGCAAAAAAAAAGCAACCGAAAATCAGTATTAATTTATTAACTATCAATTACCTGTATAATGAAAGATTACAAGAAAGGATTCCGAAAAGGAGTTGGAAAAATCAAAGCAAAAGACCTGCGAAAATTTCGCGAAGAAGCGTGTAAGGCGCTAAATGTGGAGACAAGAATGACCCTTAACCGTTACAAGAACGGACGGGTAGAGCCGAAAGCCAGCGAAGCCGCCGCGCTTGAAAAACTATTCAAAAAGTATGGCGTAACAACCAATATTTGGGGGAACGACGATGAAGATTAACGTCACGCTAACTAATAGAGAACGCCAAATAGCAGAATTGCTCGCTTGGGGCGCCGCGAAAAAAGAAGTTGCAGATATGCTGCGTATTTCTACGAGAGCCGTAGAAAATATTGCAAAAAACATATACGAAAAAATCAGCATACAAAAAGCAACGGAGCTGTGCGTATGGTGGTTTTGCACCAAGTGCGGAGTGTCATTCGACATTTCGCCGATTAAAAGAGCAATAATCAGCAGCGTTATTCTTATGTTTTTCTCAAGTGGTGAATTTATCGGTAACATCAATACGAATAAAATACTCACCCGGAATAGAGCTGCTGCATCAGCAGCGCAGAGCAGCAGGGCAACCAGACGTGATGACTTTTACTGATTAATCTACAACAACATGAAAGAATTTTTGAGAGTGTTCAAGCAGGCAGTATTAACAGCAAGGAAAAGAATTATTTCCGGCTACTGCGCTTTTTCCTTGTGCTTTTTGCTATGCATAGACACCAAGGCAACCTCCCCTTTGGTTGCCATGCTTGCAGTAATCAATTTTGCAGCATCCGTTATGCTGGCTCGCAGTATTATAATCTATAAAATCAAAAAAACATGACACGCGAATTTGACATGAGCACGCCGGTATTTCAGCTCACCGCCGGAGACCTGATAGCGCTGATAGAGGAGCGCTGTAAGGCGCAGCTACCTGTAGTGGCAGACCACACGGATAAGCGATTTGTTCACGGGCTAAACGGGCTTATGGGCCTTTTTGGATGCTCAAAAACAACAGCCAACCGCATAAAGCAAAGCGGAAAAATTGACGAAGCAATAACGCAAATCGGAAACATAATTGTAGTTGACGCCGAAAAAGCGCTGGCGCTTGCAGGCAGCGTAACGGAAAGCACAAAAAAACATGCTAACAGATAAGCAGCAAAAAGTACTTGAGGTTAACCGCGTTGGAGCGGTACAGCTTCAAAACGGCGAATGGGTATTCACCATTTGCGGGCGGATAGCGCCGCAAAAGCCTTCCATTTCGCAAGAAAATGCACTGAAAAAGGCAATAGGGTACATTTTTTCAAACAGATAGTAAAAACAATTCAAAAAAAAACAAAACATCATGAACCAAGAAGCTATTTCAAAAAACACCACGGAAACGGCAGATGATTGCAGCATCATTTACCCTCCAGCAGCAGCGAGAGAGTACGAAGCGCAGCAGCCGGATAGCCTTTTTGAGGTTATTGCCGGCGCAACCAAACCCGGTGCTTTCTCAAACCCCCTAATAAGATTAGCGCTATGAAAGTAGTAACCATCAACAAAATTACCCTTGTAAACTTCAAGGGTATTAAAAGCCTGACCGTTGATTTTGGGCAGGTTACGGAAATACGTGGGGCCAACGCCACCGGAAAGAGCACCATTGCAGACGCTTTTAGCTGGGTGCTTTTCGGTAAGGACACCGCCGGCAACAGCGACTCGAAGTTTGGGATAAAAACCAACGACAGGAACGGAAAGGTTATTCCTAAAATTGACCACGAAGTAACGGCTATTTTGGACGTGAGCGGCGAAACCGTAGAGCTCCGCCGCGTACTTTCGGAAGATTGGGTAACGCCGCGCGGCAAGGCAGAACCCGAACTAAAGGGCAACTCAACCGCCTACTTTTACAACGGCGTACCGCTGAAGGAAAGCGAGTACAAGGCGAAAATAAACGAAATGATCAGCGAAGATTTATTCCGAATGGTAACCAGCCCGCTTTACTTTCCGCGCCTTGATTGGCAGGAGCAGCGCGAAATGCTGCTGAAAATAGCAGGCGGGATAACGTTGGAAGAAATCGCAAAAGACCGCGCCGAATTTTCGGAGCTTATTGCGCAGCTATCCGGCAAAAGCCTTGCAGAGTACAAAGCCGAAATTGCTGCGCGAAAAAAGAAAATCAAAGAGGCGTTAGACCTAATCCCCGCCCGTATTGACGAAGTAACCCGCGCCACGCCCGCCGCGCCGGACTACAAAAAGCTGGAAGCCGAAAAGACGGCAGCAGAAAGCAGCCTGAAAGAAATTGAGGCCGCCATGCAAAGCGCCGCAGAAGCCAGCCGCCATGAGTACGAAGCGCAGCGCAAAATTCAGGAAGAAGTAAACGGGATGAAAGCAAAGCAGCAGCAAATTAAGTTTGACGCTTTGCAAAAATCAAAGGATGAATGGAATAACCGTAATGCCAGCGCAAACGAAGCCAGCGCAAAGCTTAATTCAGTACAGCGAGAATCGGAAACAACGGAGCAAATAAGGATACGGGAAATGGACGCGCTTAATGGCAACCTAAAGCGGATAAAATCCCGCTTGCAAAGCGTAACATCCGAAATTGAGCAAAAACGTGCCGCGTGGTTTACTGAAAACGGAAAAGAGTACAATCCCTACGATTCTGAGCTTTGCCCAAAATGCGGATACGATTTGCACCGGCAGCATAACGATGAGGCAAGGGCAATATTTGAGCAAATAAAATCCGATAACTTGCAGCGGATTACGAACGAAGGCAAGCAGCTTTCACAAGAGAAAGAAAACATAGAAAAGGACATTGAAGAAATCAAAAAAGGCATTGAAGATTTAAAAATTATTTCCGAAAAAGAAAGGGCAAATTTTGCCGAGCAGCTCGCCGCATTGCAGGAAGAAATAAACGCTAATCCGAAAACCCCTTACAGCGAGCCAAAATACGCCGAAATTCCCGAATACATGACGCTGGAAGCAAAGATTATTGAGCTTTCAAACTCTTTGCAAAGCAGACCGGCAACCGGCAACAATTCCAAGCTAACAGCCAAAAAGCGGGAATTGCAAATACAGCTGGATGGCGTTAAGCAGCAGCTCGGATTGAAAACCGTTATCGAAGCCAACGAAAAGCGCAAATCCGAGCTGCTGAAGGAAGAAAAGGACTTAGCCCAGCAGAAAGCCAACCTCGAAAAGCAGGAATTTACCGCCGATGCGCTTGTAAAGGAGCAAATGAATGAAGTAGAGCGCCGCGTAAACCTAAAATTCAATTTGGTATTTTTCAAAATGTTTTCCCAGCAAATCAACGGGGGAGAAAAGCAGGATTGCATCCTTATCAGCAAATCAACCGGCGCAAAGTTCATGGACACCAACTCCGCAGATAAAATGAATATAGGGCTGGATATTATTAATACCCTTTGCGAGTTTAACGGGGTAAGCGCCCCCATATTCATAGACAACGCCGAAGGAATTAACCGGATTTTACCGGTCAACTCCCAGCTCATAAAGCTTATCGTAACAACGGATAAAGAGATTGTCATTAAACAATAACATTAAACAATAACATTTTAAAATTAATTTCATCATGAACAAACAAGAAAAGATTACAGAAAAGATTAAGACGTTTGAGGATGCCT
>JAISGH010000180.1 GCA_031263185.1 Prevotellaceae bacterium
ACATTTTTCTATTGATATGGTTCCCCTGACGGGGAAGGCATAAAAATAGTTCGCGCATAGCATAAAAATTATATCAATAAAACATGGACGCCATCAAGTTTTTCAGCAGACCCTAATTACAGCTGCGCCCCTACAACGCATGTTTTTTTGTACTTTTCTACCTTGCCGTTAAGCGAAAAAACTTCTACGTAAACCACGTAAACGCCCATAGCGGCAACCTTTCCGTTGTCGCATACTCCATCCCACGACAGCTGCCCTGCTACCGCCAGCGTTGCGTTTCGGCACAGGGTTTTGGCAATCCTGCCCGCCGCGTCAAAAATGGTAATGTTGGCAATATACCCCTCGGCGGGCATGGCGTAGGCAATGAAAAGCATGTCGTCAAAGCCGTCGCCGTCGGGCGAAAATACTTCGGGAAAAAGGCTCACAGCGTCGCTGCTGCTATTCTCGCGCTCGGAGTACTGCGAATTTTTGCCGGTGGGCGTGGCAAAACCCGCAATCTGCGCCGCCGATAGCCAGCCGGACGACTCATTCGCAGGCCGGTAGGGATTAATGCGCTCCAGCGAAACGCCCTTTGGTGAGGCAAGTACGCCGCTGTGCATTTTTTCGGAGTAGTAAAAATCTTCCAGCGTTTTACCGGCGCTGTCGAGCAGCGCTACGCAGCCCGCGTCGTTGGGGTAGGACGGCAGCGCCGCAAGGGTAATGAACGCCTCGGGGTTAGGGCAGCTGTACTGCCCGCGCACCACATCGGGCGAGGTGGTAATCACCACGTACTCGCGGGGAAAAAGCGCGTACGCCGGCAGCGCATACGACCTGTCGGTTACGCCGGTAGTCAGCCTCCGGTTGGCAAGGCGTAGCCCCTCCAGCTCGGCAATTTTTTCGGAGCGGTTGTAGAGCTCCACAAAATCAACGCCGCCGGCGTATGGGTTGAACAGCACTTCGTTAATGACAACATCGCCTGCCGCAGGCGCTTCGCCAAAGCCTACCTGTACGGTAAAATCTGCCATGCAGTTTTGCGCCAAATCGCAAATGGCGCCTGCCTCAACCGAAAGCGTGCAGACAGCATGTCGCTCCGGCGGGCGGGCAAAAACGAGCGTAACGTCCATGGGCTTTTCAAGGACCCACCGCAGGCTTTGGGCAGCGCCGATGCCGTTGTCCAGCGCAAAGCTGCCGGCTTTGAGCGCAACCTCGCTGATTGCCTCGTTGAACCGGAGGTACAGCTCGCTGCCCGTAACGCTGAAGCTGAGAAATTTGGGAGGCGTAACGTCGGCGTTGGCTGCCGCCACAGAGTTTTGCTCGCCGGGCGTTCCGCCGCGCTCGCTATTTGAGGCGCGCCAGTTGGTCGCAGTTTCTTCAAGGTTGTCCAAGTCCACCTTTTCGAGCGAATACCCACCCGATTTTTTCATCTCGTCGGCATACCACTGCTCGCTGTAGGAAAGCGCCGTAACAAGAGTTCCCCTGCTATCGGAGAGCAAAAGGTTCGCGCCGCCGTCGGTAAGCTGAGGGCGGCCTGTGATGGCAAGCGTGTTGGCGTGCTCCGACGTTACGTTGCCAATAAGCGCGTAGCTGCTTGCCTCAATAGCGCCGGAGGTGATATGCCCTGTTCGCGCTGCGCTTGTTATTGTCCAGCCGGTAAGGTCTATGCTGCTGTAGGTGCGGTTGTACAGCTCAATGTACTCGTCGGGCAGGTCGCTTTCGGCGCTGGGGCGCACCATGAGCTCGCTAAATACAACGTCGCCGTAGCGCGGCACCTCAAGCCGGAAGTCGTAGCTGTCGTTGCTCTCCGTTCCCTGCGCGTTGGGCAAACCCTGAATGGCAAACATGTAGCTGCCCGTTGCGAAGTATTCATTTACAAATATTTCAATAGAGTTTGCAGCCAACATCCTTACCGAGTCAACGGGCAGGAGGCGGCTACCGTCGGCTGTGCCGACGCTGTAGTACGAAATGTCGGCTGCGCGCGCGGCGTCAACAGGCTTGTTAAACTCCACCTGCAGGCTACGCGGGGCGTTACGCTGCACCGATACTATCTTCAAAGGGCGAGTCACAAGGTCAATTGCCAGCTCGTCCGCAAAAAATTTTATTGAGTTGGTGGGAGAAAATGCAAACAGAAACCCGAAATTTTCGCCGGGAAGCTCGCCCGGCTCTGTTACCCTTCCGTACTGAACCATGCTTTCCGAGCTGCCCTTATCGTTGGCAAAGAGCGTCCACTCTCCCTGCCCGGAGCGCGTAACCTTTACCGCTAACTTTTTACCCCGCGTTGTAATTTGGGTTGCAATAATCGGCGTAATAATGCCCGAGCTTATCCTGAACAGCTTCAAGGTATCGCCGCCCCGGCTGTTATAAACTCCTACCACGTAGGCGTTCACCTGCGCTCCGTTGGCGCTCATGGTCGAGGCGTCAACGTTGGAGGCAATAAATGCCAGCCAGTAGTTGTTGGTCGAAGTAGCGGTTGAGGGCGCATAGCAAACGGAAAAACTCCACGCATCGCTTTGTACGTTTGGGTTGGGGCGGGGAAGAAAAGATATTTTATCCACAGCGGCGGAGCCGTCAACGCTGCGCACGTGCTGCAAAGCCTTGCTGCCGCTAAGCAAAGCAGTATCTTTCACCATCCAGCTGTTCTCGGGGAATTGCAAAAAATTAGGCAGGTTGCCGTCCTCAAAGTCAAGCCTTACCTGCGCTTGCAGCAAAGAGGCAGCACAGCATACCGCCCCTGCGCAGCACAGCAATATTTTTTTCACTTGATACAGCATACATGCTCTTTTTATTCTCTAATTCTCTTGTTCTCTTTCTTCTCCCCACTTTTTTCCCTGCCACGTGCTGCGCTGCTCCAGCCGCTTGTCGAGCATGGCAAGCAGCTGCTCGTTGCGGATAAGCCCCCAGCCGGCGTGGGCAAGAAAGCGTGGCGGTACCTCGCCGGCAAAGCGCTCTACCACGATGCCGGGGTTAAAGCGCTCCAGAAAATCAATGAAAAAATCTACATACTCGTCCACCTCAAAGCGCACAAAATCCTGCGGACATTCGGCAAACTCGCTCGCCATCGCGGTATTTTTTATCAGCTGCAGCTGGTGGAACTTAATGGTCGTTAGCGGCAGCGCCGACAAAATACCGGCTTCGCTCAGCATATCGTCCTTTGTTTCGCCCGGCAGGCCAAAGATGATGTGAGCGCCTACGCTGAGACCTCGCTGCGCAGTTGCCTCAATAGCTTGCACCGCCGCTGCAAAATCGTGCCCACGGTTGATGCGGCGCAACGTCCTGTCGTAGCACGACTCTACGCCGTACTCTACGGCCACATACTTTTTTTGCGACAGCTGCGCAAGGCAATCCAGCTTTGCCTCGTCAACGCAATCGGGACGCGTACCTACAACAATGCCCGCTACCTGCGGGTGTCGGAGGGCTTCGCCGTATATTTTGCAAAGCGTGTCGAGCGGCGCATACGTGTTGGAGAACGCCTGAAAATACGCCAAGTACTGCTGCGCTTCCTTGTAGCGGTGCGTAGCGTGAAATTCAATACCCTCGTCAATTTGCTGCGTAATGCTCTTGCGCGGCAGGCAGTACGAGGGGTTAAACGCGCCGTTGTCGCAGTAGGTGCAGCCGCCAACAGCAAGGCTGCCGTCGCGGTTGGGGCAGGTAAATCCGGCGTTGATGGCAACCTTCTGTACGCGCTGCCCAAACCTGCGCCGGAAGTATCCGGCGTAAGAGTTGAAGCGGCGACCACCCTCTACCATCGACCATGTGTTAGCGCATACCTGCAACAATTTTCTTACGCTTTTATGAATCCCTTTTTATACCTTTTATAACACATCTTTCTGCTTGTGGATTTCATTCAACGATAGCCGCAGGCGAAGTAAATTTATGAACTTTTACTCGCATCCACTCATTTTTATTTATTGTCAGGAGATTAATTCGATTTGCCCGGCTCATAAATCTTGCCTACTTCATCGACCCGCCGACAATGTCGAGCAGCTCGCTGGTAATGGACTGCTGGCGCGATTTGTTGTATTCAATGGTGAGGTCGTTAATCAGCTCGTCGGCGTTGTCGGTGGCGAGCTGCATGGCGATAACGCGGGCGGCGTGCTCCGAGGCGCTGGAGTCGAGCAGCATGGTGTACAGCTTCAGCTTGAGCGACTTGGGCAGCAGTTCAGCCAGCACCTCGCCGGCCGAAGGCTCTACGATGTAATCCGGCAGCATTTTTTTATCTGCCTTGTCCGACGCTTCTTGGGCATCAAGCGTAAGCGGCAGAAAAACTTCGCGCGTAAGCGCCTGCGACCCGGCGCTTTTGAAGTGGTGGTATATCACCTCTACCTTGTCTACCGCCGCGGCACCGAACTGCCCAATCAGCTCTCCGGCAAAGGCCGCAAGCGTGTCGTAGTCGGGCTTGGCGGCCAGCCCCTCAAAGTTGCGGGTAACGGTGTAGCCCAGCTTACCCGTTGCCTCAAATACTCTTTTGCCGATGGTGTATATAAAAATTCTGTCTTTAGGAATATGCGCGTAGCTGCCGAGGGTTCTGCGCAGCTCTTTTACCACGTTGGAGTTGAAAGAGCCTGCCAGCGAGCTGTCCGACGAGAACGCAACGATGGCCACGCGCTCTACGGTGCGCTGCTTGTCCAGCGACGTCTCAAAATCGCTACCCGCCGACAGCACGCTACGGAGTATGTGGTGCATGGCGTTGGAGTACGGCAGCATCCCTGCAATGTTGCGCTGCGCCTTACTTAATTTTGCAGCAGACACCATTTTCATTGCAGACGTAATTTTCCGCGTACTTTTTACGGAATTTATGCGTTCTTTTATTTCTTTGAGCTGTGCCACTTAACTTCGATTTTCAAAGATTGTTTTTCAAGGTTATTTTTCAAGACTGCCTCATTGATTTCACCGTTTCTGCTGCAACTTTTTCAATGGCGCTTGTAACGCTGTCGTCGAGAATACCTTTTTTTATCGGCTCCAGAATATCTTCCCTGTGCTGCGCCTCCAAAATATCCACAAACAGCTTTTCAAATTCGTACACACGGTCAACCTTTACGTCGCGCAGCAGCCCGTGCGTTCCGCAGTAGAGCACGGCTATCTGCTTTTCTACCGGTATAGGCTGGTAGAGGGGCTGAATGAGCAGCTGGGTATTTTTCTGCCCTTTGTCAATCGTAAAGGCGGTTACGGGGTCAATATCGCTGCCGAATTTTGTAAACGCTTCCAGCTCGCGGTACTGCGCCTGATCAATTTTGAGCGTTCCCGCCACCTTCTTCATCGCCTTGATTTGCGCATTGCCGCCCACGCGCGACACCGAAATTCCCACGTTGATGGCAGGCCGAATACCCTGGTTGAACAGGTCGTTTTCGAGGAAAATCTGCCCGTCGGTAATTGAAATCACGTTTGTGGGGATGTAGGCCGACACGTCGCCCGCCTGCGTTTCGATGATGGGCAGCGCGGTGAGCGACCCTCCCCCCTTCACCTTGCCCTGCAAGCTTTCGGGCAGGTCGTTCATTTTTTCGGCCACCTCCTGCTGGGTGTTTATTCGCGCTGCCCGCTCCAGCAGGCGGGAGTGCAGGTAAAATATGTCGCCCGGGTAAGCTTCGCGCCCCGACGGACGGCGCAGGATAAGCGATACCTCGCGGTAGGCCACAGCCTGCTTCGAGAGGTCGTCGTAAACCACCAGCGCGTGTCGCCCCGTATCGCGGAAGTACTCGCCAATGGCAGCGCCGGCAAAGGGGGCAAAATACTGCATTGCGGCAGGGTCGGCAGCAGTAGCTACCACCACAACGGTGTAGTCCAGCGCACCCTTTTCGCGCAGCGTGTTGACGATGGAGGCCACCGTAGAGCCTTTTTGCCCTATGGCCACGTATATGCAGTACACAGGGGCGCCGTTGAGGTATCCCTCGCGCTGGTTGATGATGGTATCCAGCGCAATGCTTGTTTTTCCGGTTTGGCGGTCGCCGATAATCAATTCGCGCTGCCCGCGTCCGATGGGGATCATGGCGTCAACCGCCTTCAGGCCTGTTTGCAGGGGCTGATTTACCGGCTGGCGGTAGATTACCCCCGGCGCTTTACGCTCCAGGGGCATTTGCAGCCGTTCGCCGGCAACAGGTCCCTTGCCGTCGAGCGGCTCGCCCAGCGGGTCGATAACCCTGCCCAACATTCCTTCGCCAACGTTGATGGAGGCAATTTTTCCCGTGCGGCGCACCGAAAACCCTTCTTTAATGCGGCCGGTAGGCCCCAGCAGCACTGCGCCAACGTTGTCTTCTTCGAGGTTCATCACCACGCCCATCATTCCATCCTGAAACTCCAGCAGCTCGTTGGCTTCGGCGTTGGCCAGCCCGTAAATACGCGCTACGCCGTCGCTCACCTGAAGCACTACGCCTACCTCGTCAAACTCCAGCTTGACATCAATATTTTCGAGCTGCCGCTTCAAAATTTCGGAAACTTCGCTTACTTTTATATCTGACATAACCCTATTTAATTACGAATTAGGAATTAGGAATTAAAAATTAGAACTTTACTTTACCGGTTACCTGTTTACAATGCCGGCTTAATTTGTATGCTCATTTTTTCTTTTGCCTGACGGTGTGCTTAAACTTCATCAGCGCAAAGTTGATTTCGAAGCTTGTTTCGGTATCTGTTACCTGCAAATCATCTCCGAGTATATCCGCTATGATTTCGCCGCTTTTTTGCATCAGCGTTTTTTGCTTTGCCTCCTCGTCGGTTTCGGAAATCTCCGTTACGGTACGCGCAAGCTCCCGTATTTTAGTGAAAGTCTCTACTATAGCCAGCGTTGTTTGCGTTGCTTTCGGGCTTTTCAGTATGGTAGCAAGCATGTACAAACCCTTTTCGGTAAAAACTTTGGGTTGCACAGGAGAAAATTTTAGGTTCTTAAGGTGGTGGAAATTTTCCACCACCACCTCTGTTTCAGCATTATCCAACTCAAAGATGTAACCTTCCGGAAACTTGTCCGGATTATTTTTGACAGCTTTATTGACATCCCGTGTTTCCACCCCGTACAGCTCGGCAACGTCGCTGTCGAGGATTACGTTTTGGTTGCGCAAGGCTATAACCTTGCTCTCCACCTGATTAAACTTTACTACTTCGCTCATGATTTAACATGTTTTTTATCGAAAAACTTCATACGAGCATTATATTACTTGGAATTTAAGAACTTTACTTTACCGGTTACCTGTTTACAATGCCGATTTAGGTAGCAAACCATTTTCGGTAAGGTTTTAGGGAGCGTCGGGGGGAGAACTTAAACTTAGGGTTATCGAAAATTTCGATAACCTTCGCTTTTACTTGTTGGCTATATAATTCATCAGCCTTTAATTTCGCCTATTTTCCCTATAAATAAAATCACGCCCGAACTTTTTTCGTGAATGACAAACACAAACGGTTTATTTACAACAAAATCTATTTGCTCATCGGGACCTGCAGAAGCAGCATCCATCCCTATACTTGTTACCGCAGCGGCTTCTGTACCTTCTTCATTAACTTCCACAAAAGTCTTGTGAATCACTCCGGAAATAAGCAAGGGTTTGTCGCTAATGCGGCTAAAATCAGCAAATTGGGTAAACGGGAGGCTCATGCCTAATGCGGGCAAAATCTTTTTATGCATTGCGTACTTACACTCTACCTTAAACCTTGGTAAGCTGAGGTTTACTTCTCTTTCGTACATATTATCCGATATCCGATACCATTGGTCGCTGTCCAAGCGCTCTACTATATCCTCCGTCGTTTTATTTTCGCCCGGGAGCAACACAATCATGCTGAATGCTTTATTTCCGTAAGGTAGCTCTAAATATTGGCCGTATTCATCCGAAGCATAGCTGAAATATTCCGTCTGCCGCATCATTTGCACCTGATTTGTTTTCCCGTCCGATGCATAAAAACTTTTTTCCCGTGTACTGCTTTTATCGAATTTTGATGCCCATATTCCCTTAAAATAGACGGCGTTAATGAGATACATCATGGCCTCGGAGGGAATTTCTTCGAGTATGCTTTTAATTTTATCGTTGGTTTGCTTTGCGCACCAGCTATTTATTTGCGTAACGGCAGCTGGCAACGAAAAGTCAAGAGCGCTCACCTCCGCTGCATAGCTTGTGCGGTTTACTTCCAAAAATGTGTTTTTTACCGGAAAGCCTTTCCTGTACCAGATTGAATTGGCTACCGAAAGCTGCGTGGACGGATCAACGCCCGTCAACTCTGAGCGAAGCAGCCGGCTGTGCTCGTTAATGCTGTCAATAGCGTAGCTTTTAGCGTGCAAAACATCCGCAATTTCGTCAAACGTCGCACCGGCCGCCCCGTTTAGCGCCATGCTAAACGCCATGCTGATGCTCAAAGGAGAAACAAAAACGTTCGTCTCTTCCGAATTGGCGTATGTGGCTTTGAAAACATCAAGCGCAAATGCGTTATCAGTAGCCACTTTCTGCTCAATATGCCCTGCAATAGGCTTAGCGTCAGGAAGCGCACCTGCCGGTTCATCCGCCGCCCCTTTCTCATTATTACTATCATGCTCACTTTGGCAAGCCCCGCTCAGCGCCACGAATAAAATCGCTGCAAAATAAAAAATCTTTTTCATAATATACATCGCTTTTACTTGTTGGTTATAATATAATTCATCAGCCTTTAATTTTGCCTGTTTTCCGAATTTTAAGGAGTTCGCGAACTCGCCGTGCTCTGCTCAAAATTCTAATTATCCGCCAACTGCCTGCGAATTTTTTCGAGCTGCCCCGCCACAGAAGCGTCAACGCGAAAATCTTCAATTTGAAAAATAAATCCGCCCCCCAAGCTTGGGTCAACGCGGACATCAAGCTCTACCGTGCCGCGTATGCGCCGCTCTACGTCGTACTTTATCCTGCCGATTAATGATTCGGAGAGAGGCGCCGCCGAAGCAACGGAGATGCGCCCAATTCGGTGCACACGGCGGTAGAGGGTGAGGTAGCTCAGCGCAATATTTTGCAGCAAGCTTTCGCGCCGGTTTTCGAGCGTCAGCTGCATAAACCGCCTGTAGGCTTCCCCCGCCGCATCGCCAACGGCGCTGCACAGCAGCGCCAGCTTGTCGCTATGCGGCACTACAGGGTTTTGCAGCGTTTCGCGCAGGCGCGGCGTAACGGCTATGCCATCGGACAGCAGCCTCATGCTTTCATACAAGCCCTTGTCCTCGCCTCGCGCCGTTGCAAACTCCAGCAATGCCTTTGCGTAGCGCTTCGATATAAGTCCGTTATTCATAATAATTTACATCCTTCTTTGGTAGCGAATAGGCTCCGTTGCGCATGCAGAGCTCCAATAGGGTTTTTACCGTCCAATATGGGTTTTGCGTATGCTCAAACCCGTAATTCTCCTCAAGGAACGTAATCGCCTTGAATTGGTTCAGGTAGTCAAATGCCTCGCACCGAGTAAGATGGTACGTGCTCGCAAACTCGTGAACGATAAAAACAACATACTCTATCGCGTCATTTACCGAATATTTGTCCGTTGCAGCCCTGATATGATAAAATCTCTCCTGCATGTATGGTTTGTTTTAGCAACCCATTAGCGCTTATGGCTTCGCTTTCTGCGTATGCCCTCCGTTTCTTCAACCATTTGCAGCGCGAATGTTTCCTGCTGCTTACGGTCGTCGAGCTGGCGGCGGAGAATTTTTTCCGCAATATCAATAGAAAGCAACGCTACCTGAGCGTTGATTTCGCTCAGCGCTTTCTCCTTTTGCAAATCAATGCTCCGGCGGGCAGCCTCAAGCTGCTTTTCGGTTTCTTCGGTAGCCTTTTGCTGGGCGTTCCGAACGATTTGCTCGCCGTCGGCAATTGCCTTTTTGATAATTTCGGTTTGCTGTAAGCGCGCCTCGTCGAGTATTGCCAGCGACTCCTGCCTTACGTTCTCCAGCTTTTTCGTAGCCTCCTCCGCTGCCTGAAGCGATTTGCTGATATGGTCGCGACGCTCGCTAACCATGCGCGTGATAACGGGGAAGCCGAATTTTGCCAATATCCCGAAAACAATCAGGAAGTTGAACGCCATCCAAAACAAAAGCCCGAAATCCGGTGTAAGCAGTGCCATAACCGCGCGGAGTTAAGAATATAGTACTAAGAAGCAGAGCACAACGGCAAACAGCGCAACGCCTTCGACAAAAGCGGCCATGATAATCATGGACATGCGGATAGTTCCCGATGCCTCCGGCTGGCGCGCCAGCGCCTCCATGGCCGAAGCTCCGATTTTTCCAATTCCAATACCTGCGCCAATTACGGCAATGCCTGCTCCAAGGGCCGCAAATGCCTGCGGAAAGTTGGTTATTTGCAGCAGCGTAGCTAATAGTGGTGACATAATTTGTTTGTTTTTAGTGGTTTATAAAAATGTTTGTTCAAAATAATATGCTAAATTCTTGCAATTCTTTTAGCTTGTATAAAGTACTAACGTATCAATAAAGTAAAAAAATCCATCAGCGCTTTTTATTACATTCCCCTCATGTAAATCATCAACAATGTATGTATCATTAATAAAAAGTTGACCACCTCCCATGTCTTCAAATCCTCTTTTTCTCATTTCTTCGACAATTTCCTTAGCGGAAGGTCGTTTTCCCACAATAAAAGGCTGCTTTAAGACAAAACAAAATTCTCCAAAATAGTCTGCATATCCCTCTATTTCGTAAGCAGTTTCAGGGAATAAAGAATTATGTAATTGTATCCTTTGTAGGGCTTCAGAAGGTGTCTTAGACAAAATTTTGTAGCAAAAAACTTTTCGTACAAACCGATTATCCTCCGGATGAATATAAACTGCCGATTCTTTTCCGTTTCTTAGGTGTATCCAACGGTTAGATTCTGCCAAGTTAAAGCATTCGATGGTTTGCTTCAATTGCTGCTCTTCTCGCCATGCTCTGTTTTCCATATAGCATTAACTTGTGCCACCATTTGCTCTACCGTTAATGGGTTTTCCATCATCCTCTTTACCCCTTCTATTGCCTCCTTTTGTCTCCTGTAATGGTAACTCGTCAATCCCAATTTATCTACTACTTTTCGTTTCTTTGTCTTTTCCATCTCTTCCATCTCTTCCATACTATTTTCTATTTTTTATGCGCTACGTGGTGTTCGGGGCGCGAAAGCCCTATAAATACCGCCGATAGCAGGGTAAATACGTACGCCTGAATGTAGGCTACCAAAAACTCAAGGCATAGCATAATGACCGACAGCACAACGGAAAATGCGGTCATTCCGGCATTTATGCCTACCCCCATTTTTGCAGTGATGAATACCAAAAGCGTAAAGGCAAGTATGACCGTGTGGCCTGCAAAAATGTTTGCCAGCAAACGTATCATCAGCGCAAACGGCTTTGAGATTATCCCAAACATCTCTATCAGCGGAATGATGGGGAGGGGTACCTTGAGCCACACCGGAACATCCGGCCAAAAAATATCCTTCCAGTACTCGCGGTTGCCAAACACGTTCACCGCTATCAGCGTACAAAACGCCAGCACAAACGTAATGGCGATGTTGCCTGTGGTGTTGGCGCCGCCCGGGAAAAAGGGAATTATTCCCATCACGTTGTTGATAAGGATAAAGAAAAATGCCGTGAGCAGGTAGGGCGAATACCTCTTGTAGTCCTTGCCAATGCTGGTATGCACAATGTCTTCCTCAACGTCCATAACAAACATTTCTATGGCGCACACAAACCCGCTGGGCGTAGAATTTTTCGGGCGGCGCCTGTACCAGCGCGCTACGGTCAGAAAAAGCGCAAGCATGATGGTAGAGTTAATCGTGAGCGCAAGCGCATTTTTGGTGAGCGAAATATCCCACGGGCGGTACGCTTCGCCTGCCGCGTTAGTTGCTACTATCTTGCCCTCGTGCTTTTCTCCCTTTTTCGCTATGCGAAAACCTTTGTAAGCTTCGCCGTGCGCCAAATGCTTTGACGAAAAAACATGCCAGCCATCATCTTCGGAGCGCACAATAACGGGCAGGTATATGGAGATATGGCGCTCTTTGTAGGTGGTAATGTGCCACCAGTAGCTGTCAAAAACATGCTCCGTAATGATGTCGCCTATTGCCAGCTCCTTTTCTTCGCCGGCATCGCCGTGGGCTTCTGCCGATGCGCACAGCGGCGCACACACCGCAAATGCTACGATGCACAACAATATGATATGTTTTCTGATATTCATCAATTTTTATGCCAATCCAAAATTTTTCAATGGAGCAAACTTTACTTTTTGGGGTTATCAAAATTTTTGATAACCTCTGTTTTTACCTCCCCAACTTGAAGTCGAAAATTTCGACTTCAAATTTTTCCATTCTGCTGTATCCAGCTGAATGATGTATCCCTCCGGAAATTTATCCGGGTTATTGCTTACGGCCTCGTTGATGCGCTTTGTTTCCACGCCGTACAGCGTAGCCACATCGCTATCAAGAATTACTTGTTGATTGCGTACTGTTCAGCATTTTGGCCAACTTCCACGTTCGATGGGTGGTACAGCCCAACTATTAACTCTACTGTTTCCGTTGCTTAATAGTATGCTTGAATTTCATAAGAGCAAAGTTGATTTCGATGCTTGTTTCCGTATCGGTTACGTGTAAATCATCTCCGAGTATATCCGCTATAATTTCACCACTTTTTTGCATTAGCGTTTTTTGCTTTGGCTCCTCGCGGGTTTCGGAAATCTCCGCTACGGTGCGGGCAAGTTCCCGTATCTTGGCAAAGGTTTCTACTATAGCAATGGTCGTTTGCGTTGCCACCTGGCTTTTCAGTATGGTAGCAAGCATGTATAAACCCTTTTCGGTAAAGACGTTCGGAAGTTTGTTTTTACCTCCCCAACTTGAAGTCAAAAATTTTGACTTCAAGTTTTTCCATTCTGCTGTATCCAGCTGAATGATATAACCCTCCGGGAATTTATCCGGGTTATTCTTTATCGCCTGATTTACTTCCCGTGTTTCTACGTTATACAACTCGGCCACGTCGCTATCAAGAATTACTTGCTGATTGCGTACTGCTATAATCTTTTCTTCGACTTGGTTGAATTTTACTACTTCGCTCATGGTTTTTGTGCTTTAATTTTTAGCTCCACCGCCCGCCACGCCGACATTTCCACCCACATAAGCTCTGCGTAAAACAGCGCAAAAGAAATAAGAAACATCATCAAGCGCCCGCCGAAAAACTTCATGTAGCATACCACAAGCGCCACGCTCACCAGCATCTTGGCCAACTTCCACGCCAGAAAATAGTTGAACGCATGCAGAATTGTTTTCTTGCCGGTGCGCAGCATTTTTTTCCACCGCGCCATCAGCCACCTGAAAACAGCCACAAAAAGTACGAACACCATCGGGATGGCAACGTCAAGCCTGAGCTGCGGCAGCAGAATGTACAGCAAAAAATACCCAACGATGGTAACGCTCATCAGCGCTTCTGCTGCTTTGCCGCCTATGCTGTCCGAAAGAAAAATTTTCATTACGCTCTTTTACTCTACGCACACCGTTACTCTATTTCCGTCCACCTCTACAAATCCGCCGTTGACTTCAATGGGGTTCTCCTTTTTTTCCTCAACCATACACCGTATCACCCCCTTCTTCAGCGACGAAATGATGGGAGCATGGTCGGGGTATACGGCAAACTCGCCCGCCAAACCCGGAAAAACGGCGTAAAGCAGGTCGCCTTCGTACAGCGGACCCTTGGGAGAAACTATTTGTATGTGTACTTTCAAGTCCAATTTATTCAACAGTTAATTCAACAGTTAATTCAACAATTAATTCAACAGTTAATTCAGCAACTACTTGCAAGCGCAAAGCCGCAAAAAATTTTCAACTCAAAATTATTTTCCTGCCTGCTTCAGAATTTTCTCACCTTTTTCTATTGCCTCTTCGATGGCGCCGACGTTCAGGAAAGCTTGCTCGGGCAGGTGGTCAACCTCGCCGTCAAGTATCATTTTGAAGCCTTTGATGGTATCCTCAATGGCCACCATTGCGCCCGGTACGCCCGTAAACTGCGCCGCCATTGCAAATGGCTGCGAAAGGAAGCGCTGCACCCTCCGCGCACGGTTTACTATCGTTTTGTCCTCGTCGGAGAGCTCCTCCATGCCAAGTATGGAAATAATATCCTGCAGCTCCTTGTTGCGCTGCAAAATGTGCACCACGCGCTGCGCGGTGTTATAGTGGTCTTCGCCAACAATGGCCGGGTCGAGAATACGCGAGGTTGATTCCAGAGGGTCAACGGCGGGGTAGATGCCCAGCTCCGTAATTTTACGGCTCAAAACAGTTTTGGCGTCCAAGTGCGAAAAGGTGGTTGCCGGCGCGGGGTCGGTAAGGTCGTCGGCGGGTACGTACACCGCCTGCACCGAGGTAATGGAGCCGGTTTTGGTAGAGGTGATGCGCTCCTGCATGACGCCCATCTCCGAGGCCAGCGTAGGCTGGTAGCCTACCGCCGAGGGCATGCGCCCCAGCAATGCAGAAACCTCGCTTCCGGCTTGCGTAAAGCGGAAGATGTTATCAATAAAAAACAAAATATCCTTTGAGCCGGACCCTGCGTCGCGAAACGATTCGGCCACCGTCAAGCCCGACAGCGCAACGGAAGCTCTCGCCCCGGGAGGCTCGTTCATTTGCCCGAACACCAGCGTTGCCTGCGATTTTTCCAGCTCTGCGTAGTCTATCTTAGAGAGGTCCCAGCCTCCTTCCTCCATGCTCTTTTTGAACTCTTCGCCGTAGCGGATAACGCCCGATTCCAGCATTTCGCGCAGCAGCTCGTTGCCTTCGCGCGTACGCTCTCCTACGCCGGCAAATACCGAAAAGCCGTGATGCTTTTTGGCAATATTGTTGATAAGCTCCATGATGAGGACAGTTTTGCCCACGCCGGCGCCGCCAAAAAGCCCGATTTTTCCGCCTTTGGAGTACGGCTCCAGCAGGTCAACTACCTTTATGCCGGTAAAAAGCACCTCCTGCACCGTAGATAAATCCTCAAACTTGGGCGGGTTACGGTGGATGGGCTGCGCGCCGCTATTCTCCAGCAGCTTCATGCCGTCGATAGCTTCGCCTATCACGTTCATCAGCCGCCCCTTGATTTGGTCGCCCACGGGCATTTTTATGGGGGTGTAGTACGAAGTTACCGTCATGCCTCTTTGGAGGCCGTCGGTGGAGTCCATTGCAACGGAGCGCACAGCCCGCTCGCCGATGTGCTGCTGGATTTCGGCAATCAGCGTTCTGCCGTCACGACGCTTTACTTCTACTGCGTCGTGAATGGCGGGAAGCATGACCTTTTTTTCTCCGTCAGCGTCGCCTGTATCAAAGCTGATATCTATGACCGGGCCTATAATCTGCGATATGTGCCCTGTGATTGTTCTGTTGGTTGCCTCTGCATTTACCATTTGATAGCTACATTATTAGTAGTGATTATATACGATAAGCCACATAACATTCGCCAAATGTAGTAATTTTCTGCATAAAGTGCTGCATAAAGCATAGAAAAAAATGCCGAAATTTTCTTTAAAAAATTTAACTGTATGAATATCAGATGATACCTCACCAATTTTGGCTAAATCTTTTTTTGAGGCGCTATTGACTTTTTCAATGTATTTTGAAAGCAAAAAGTCCGTAGGACTTCCTGTGGTTACTGTCAATAAGAATAAGGTTGAATATGTGTGTTGCCGGATGCATTTCAAATTGTCGCTTTAAATAATTCCTACGGAATGAGCAAAAGCGACAATTTGAAATACACCCGTGTTGCCATGTTTTTCACGCTACTAAGGTTGCTGTTAAAAACAAATAAGGTTTTTACTTATGCCACTCATAACCGCTATTGACGAAATGTTGCTCACCGCCCAGGTGTTTACTTTCGCACATTTTTCGCTCGTGTCAATAGCCCCTCAAAAAAAGATTTAGCCAAATTTCTCGTATTTGGGGGGTAAGAAGTGCGCGGCGTTTCCGTTGTTTTTCAGGATGTCGCGGATGATGGTGGAGCTGACGTGCGCCCACTCCGGCAGCGCCGGCAGCAGTATGGTGTCCACCTCGGGAAGCATGGCTTTGTTGGCTTGCGCCGCAGCGTACTCCAGCGCAAAGTCGGCAGCGCCGCGAACGCCGCGAACAATGTGCGTAGCCCCCGCCTTTTTGCAGAAGTCAACCGTAAGCCCCTCGTAGGTTTGCACCGATACGCGCGGGTTGCGGGCAAACAGCGATTGGATGTTGGCCTTGCGCTCCGCCGTTGTGTAGAAAGCTTTCTTCTCAACGTTCACGCCTATGGCGACTATCACGCTGTCGAACAGCAGCAGCGCTCGCTGCACAACATCGTAGTGCCCTACCGAAAAGGGGTCGAAAGAACCGGGAAAAGCGGCAATTGACATGAGAGAGTTCGATTTTTTTTTGAAATTTGGGACATTCAGGGATATTCAGCAAGCAGGCAAATTTCGGAAAAAATTAGGATACTTGCAAATCTTTGCCGTCCCGTACCTTAGGGACGGCGCAAGCGCTCACAAACCCTAACTTTAAATTTCGTGCGTTTGCCCTGCCGTAGCGCCGCAAAAAAGAAATGACCGCGCACAGGCTAAATCTTTTTTTGAGGCGCTACGAAAATTTTATTTTGAGTCTTTCCCGCAAAAGTTTGAAACCTCATTTTTACCTAATTTATCTAACAAAACAACCTAAGTATCAATGAATTAATAAATATAACAATACCTTATTACCTTATTAAAACGATGAAATGGCTACGAAAAAAAATAAGGTAATGAGGTTGGAATGTATTATGTAATTATTTGCTACTGAGGTTGTTTAGTTGGATAAATTAGGTAAAAATGAGGTTTTCGGCTGCGCCCCGTCTCTACTACATTAACCATTCCCCTCCCGCCGTGCGCCGTCATTCCGACCGCAGCGCACGAGGAACGAGTGCGCGAAGCGGAGGAACCGGAGCGAAGCGGAGCGAAGCCAATCTCCCGCCACTAAACCACCCAAGTGCGGTGGGTTTTGGAGGAGATTCCTCGCTGCGCTCGGAATGACGGCGCCCGGGTGATGATGATGGTGATGATGATGATGGTGGTAGAGCCGGGGCGCGCCGCGGCTCTACGGGATTGGCGGCGGCGCACGGCGGGAGGAGGAGA
>JAISGH010000196.1 GCA_031263185.1 Prevotellaceae bacterium
GGCATGTAAGAGAAATGCCACAAATACATCCATATATTGATAAAAGCAAAAGCATAGTTAGCTCAATTATTACCTAAGCGCGTACTTGCAGGTGCGCTTATGCAGGGGACAAAGATAAGCTCCTTCCGTCTGGATAAAAGCACGGAAAGAGAAATTTTGGTTTTATAACGATTTTTATGCATCTGTAAAATTGATATGGTAACTTCTAAAAACTCAACTCACTTAAAATGAAGTAATGAAGTTAGAGATGGAGGTTTATGATATATTGCTGCTGAGGTTATTTTTATAAAAATTAGGTTGCAACCGAGCGTAGCGAGTGCACGAACACTTTAAAAATAAATACGAGCGGGTAAATGAGCCGGAGTGAGCGGCATTTCAGCAGCTAAAATCACTCAATAGCAATTCCCTTATTTTCTGCCCTGCGGCGTGGGTTACCGATGAAATCTCAATACAAAGTTGAGATTGAAGATTGTTGTTCATAATTTTTCAAATTTACTTATTCAACCATATACTTACTCCAAAGCGCCCGCCTACATGGCTTCCCAGCGCCACCTCCTCCAGCAGGTAACCCTGCGTTTTGGCCACTATGCCGAGGTTTAGGGAGATACCCAAGCCGTTTTTGGAGGAAGAGTAGAATTTATACTTCAGCATGGCATCAACAGCGCCGCCCCATTGCCCCTGAACGGTATTAAAATCCAATTTTTTGGGCTGCTGCCAGCCGTGCAGCGTAACGTCGGCCATACACCGCATGGAGAGCGGGACGTTGGCAAACTCCACGCCTGCCGCCGGAAACCATGTGCTGCGATTTTCAAACTCGCGCAGGTAAAAGTGGGCGTTCAGCTTTCCTGCCTTTAGCCAGAAATGCTCGTCTATGAAATCGCCGAATGGCGCCATGCCGTAGCCGCCGGCAAAGCTGAACTTCAGGCCGTTTTTCAGCGTAAATCCCGTTTTCGTAAGTAGCGCAGGGTCTATCAGGTTTATCAGCGACCTGTAGCGAACGCGGGTGTGAAACTTTTTTTCCTCATCTGTAAGGTCGCTGTAGCGGGTGTAGCGCTCAAATTCCATATCCGGCCGGTGAAGGTGCCGTATGGCGCTTAGCACATCGGGGCCTACTATATCGCGTTCCAGTTCAGGTTCGCCTGAAGGAGCGAAGTCATCTTTACTAAAATAGTACATTGTTGTAGCTAATTTTCTCATGACGAGCGCTACCCATAGTATGCCCGTTGTTTCTTTTTCCCAAGTTAGGAGGGCATTAGAGCGCAGGGCAAGCGCATAGTCGGATTCGTTACCTGCAACATGCAGGCGAATGTAAGTAGGCAGCTTGGTATCGCGCAGATTTTTCAGCTCCGCATCCCTCACCCCATTTACGTAAGCTGCACCATGCTTATTAAAGAATGGCACAGATATTGAGCCTATCCCTTCGGCGGTCAAAATGCTGCGATGTCCCTCCTCATGCGACAGAGGCTGTAGCAGTAAGGATTCGCTTAAAAGTTCTATGAGCACCATTGTAGTTGCCAGCCGAATTTTTGTAAACCCCAAGCTTATAGTGTCAGGGAGGGAGTTGGCCAAAGTACGAGCCCCTAAGCGGTAGGCGTTCAGAAAATTTTCGTTGCTTTGCCGCATGGTGTACAGCCGTGCAGGGTCGTCCACCACCAAAAATGAGTATTCACGTTGCTGCTGCTCCTGAGCATAAAGCGACAACGAACTCAAAAACAGTAAGGTAAAGATAAAATTTCGCATAGTAGATAATGTTTGGAAGTTAAATTGGGTATTGTAAATGGTTAAATGAGCCAAAACAAGATACTAAAACATAATATGGTGTTGTTCTCTACGGAAGAGAAAAAACACCATATTATCTGTCGTAAAAAAAGTTGCTGGCTAAGGTTAGAAACTAATGCCATTTCCTCTTGAAGCAATAGCAGCTCCTATCATTACGAGTGAGAAAGCTAGGGCGAAAGCAATAGCGCCACCTCCATCTACATCTCTCATTTCTACGTCGTTCATCTCACAAACGCCGTAGGCATTCAAATCTAAAGTTCTCATAGTAAAAAAAATTTAAAATTAATAATTAGTTTTTGAACTTGCTGCACCTGCCACGCGCGTACTTGCAGGTGCGCTTATTCGGGGGACAAAGATAAGCTCCTTCCGTCCGGATAAAAGCACGGAAAGAGAAATTTTGGTTTTATAACGATTTTTATGTGTGAATAAAAATGATATGGGAATTTCTAAAAACTCAACTCACTTAAAATGAAGTAATGAAGTTAGAGATGGAGATTTATGATATATTGCTGCTGAGGTTATTTTTATAAAAATTAGGTTGGAGCCGAGCGTAGCGAGTGCACATATTTTTCTTTTTCAGCTCTTCTCTGATAGCGTGCACCAGCTGGTAAGCGATGATGCCGATAAAACAGGTGCGCTTCCGTATTGGCTACCGGCGAAGCTTCGGCGCTTGGTTGGCATATCATGAGATGATGTGCATCTTCTGCAGCAGCAAGTATGCGTTGGATGAGCGGGTAACGCCGCGCCTCAGCTTGTAGTCGAACAAGAGCAGATCATCGTGATTGGCGCACTCAAAGCAGTAGCTTTTGATTTTTTCCGGATATTCTTTTTCTAAAGCTGTTACCCCTAAATCGTGCGTAGCAATTAGCGCCGAGGTGGAGCTGTAGCCAGCTAATTTTCTGATGAACGCGAGCGAGGCTTTTAGCCTGTCATCCGAGTTTGTACCCCGAAACAGCTCATCTACAATCAGCAGCACACTCCTCTCGGCGGCTATAAAATCCAGCATTTTTTTGAATCGCAACGCCTCTGCATAAAAATAGGACAGCCCCGAGTCGAGGTTATCCGCCGTGCGCATGCTGGTGAACAGCTGTGTAGGCGTACAGTGAAAGAATGAGGCGCAAACCGGAGCGCCAACGCGAGCCAGCAAAAGGTTGATGCCAACGGTGCGAAGAAAAGCGCTTTTTCCTGCCATGTTGGCGCCGGTGATGATAAAAAAGTCGTTTTTGCTGATGGCAACATCATTTGATATCCTTTTTTCGGCAGCAATTAGCGGGTGCCCAAGCTCTTTTGCTTCTACTATGGTGGGCGAATCCTCATCAAGAATTTTCGGGAATGTAAACGTTGGATGGTTCATGGAAAAAACGGCGAAGCTCAGCAGCGCTTCCCACTCGCAGATGTACTCAATGAGGTGGGGCAAGGCGGCGCGATTTCGCTTCTTCCATTTCTCCAGCTTTACAGCTGTTCTGAGGCTGGTATGCAGGAATGACTTAACCAGGGAACCGAAAAAGGTGTCGCCCATATCAAAAACCGATAGCATCTTTTGGAGCTGTGGCGTGAGCTGCCCGTATGCCGCTATGTGCTGTTGAATAGGCTGTAGCCACGACGACCGAAAGCTCACCTCGGCAAGCGTACTGCTGTAAACGTCGAAGCCGGCAACGTCGGCAACAATGACGTTCAGGCTGTTTTTTGCATGGCGGGTGTGCTTGCTGTAGCGCCGCTGAATAATGTGCTGAGGTATGAAAAAAAGGAGTAGCGCAGCGAAAAAAAGAGGATTGTACACGGCCAGCGCCAGCAGCGTCAGGTTGAGCGTTGGCGCAACGTGCATGAGCAACAGCGCCGGTTTTGACAGGCAAAATTTATCGGGCTGTTGTATCCACGAATGAATATTTTCGCCCGACGAGGCTTCATGCGGCTTCTTTACCGAAAGGGAAGCCAGCGCCTCAAATATCAGCCCTCTGTGGCTTGCGCACAATTCCTTGATGGCTTCCTGCCGCAGGTAAACGTGTGCAGCATCCTCGGGTGGACGCTGCAGCAGCCCGGCCAGATAAGAACGCCCGTTGAACGTGTAGCAGCGGTTGAGCAGGTGGAACAGCGAGCGATCGCCAAAAATATCCAAATCGTTGGCGTATGGGTGGGCAGGGTCGCGAAACGCCGAGCCATCGGCGTTGGGGTATTGCTGGCAGACGATGCTCGCCAGCTCCTGTTCGTAAATGTTCTTGAGCGCTTGGAGGTGGCCAATCTTTTTGTCGATGTTGTGGGAGCAGCGAACAAAAATGACGAAGGCAGCGGCAAAAAAGGCGACGCTAAGCCAGCACACCCACGCTTGGTGCGTCAGGGCAAAATAGCTGGCAGCTAAGAAGCACAAGAACGTGACACCCCGCATGGCGCCGTAGAGCCTGCTGCGCGGCCGCTTTGCCTGCAGCTGCTCGTGACACGCTGCAATATTTTCCTGATAGTAGCTAACCATATATTGTTTTCGCGCTTCAATCACCCAAAATTGGCATGTGCTAAATTTTGCACATGCCAACTTTCAGAAAAACTTGGATTAAGCATACATCTTGGAATATAAACCCGTAGATGTTCCCTTAACCCAAATTCCGCTGCTAAGCCAATCTATCCAACCTGCAACGCAGCATCCATCCATTGGTTTTTGAGTTTGCTGCACCTGCCACGCGCGTACTTGCAGGTGCGCTTATTCAGGGGACAAAGATAAGCTCCTTCCGTCCGGATAAAAGCACGGAAAGAAAAATTTTGGTTTTATAACGATTTTTATGTGTGAATAAAAATGACAATGGGAATTTCTAAAAACTCAACTCACTTAAAATGAAGTAATGAAGTTAGAGATGGAGGTTTATGATATATTGCTGCTGAGGTACGGGACGGAGGAGGCGCGGGGGAACACAGCATTTCTACCAACATTCCGTCCCCCTCGGCTACGCTCGGGGCAGGCTCTACGGGACGGCGCAAGTGCCTATCGAATATAAACTCTATTAAAAAGTTACCTGATGTGGCGGGCGCTTTTCTTGAAGTGTCAATTGGTAGCTAAATCTGGGATTATGTTCGGCAATGAAATTTCGATGCAAAGTTAAGGTCAAAAATTGCAGCTTCGGCATACTTTACGAAGCTGCGCTGCGCAGCTGAAAGTAGCCCTCAATTTTGCTTTGCGCCTGCAGCTCTATGGTTTTAATCAGCGCCCCAAAGTTCTCCCTGCTCGGCAAAAAATCTACAGCGCCGCCGTGCACAAAGGATATGGTATCGCAAAAGCCGGACAGGTGGTGCAGGGCGTGCGACGACACGATGACGATAACCTCTTTTTGCCTTAGCTTTTTCAGCATCTCGGTGACGTAGGATGACGAAGAAATATCCAGCCCGTTGAACGGCTCGTCTAACAGTAAGAGGTCGTTTTTTTGCAAAATCAGGCTCATAATGTGCAGCTTTTTGAGCATACCGGTAGAGTAGTGCGCAGCGTATTTTTCCAGCGGCAGCTCAAACAGCGCGTTCAGCGCGTTGATTTCCGCAGAGGAAGCCTCAACCTTTTTGGCGTTTAGGCAAAAGCTGATGAACTCGCGACCCGTTACGCGGGGAAAGGCGTAAGGCTCCGCAGGGAGGAGGCCAACGGACTTAATGCCTGCCCGCTCAATGCTGCCGGCGTAGCCTTTGTAGCCGGCAATGCAGCCGAGCAGCGTAGTTTTTCCGGCGCCGTTATCCCCCACAAGGCCGTGAATTTGCCCGGCCCGGTAGGATACGGATACATTCTTCAAAACGCAGCTCTTCCCGTACGATTTTGACAGGCCGCTAATGCTCAACATTTTCATTATTTAAACATTTTCATTATTTAACTTTTCATTATTTAGTAATCTTTGGGCTGATGAATAAAACTTTCTGTATAGCAAGTACTGAAACAGCAGGGCAGCGGGGATACCGTACACCGAGTACGCTAAAAAAGCCTGAACGTACAAAAAAAGGCCAACAAACAGGATGGCTATAAAAGGGCTGACATCCCAAAACAAGTACCTGACCCACGTCAGGGTAACGGCCAAATAGCATACGGCAAAAACGGCCAGCGCAGTAACCTTCCATGAGGCAAAAAATGCGGCAAGAAAAAATGCGGCGGGGACAAGCATAAACAGCGCAGCGTTGGCGCAGGCCTCGCGCAGCCCCGACGCAACGAAGCGCCGGACGCTACAGTACTGCCGGACAAAAAATATGCTCTCCTGCTGCTGTAACAGGACACACGCAACGGCGCCGCCGCTTATGGAGCAAAAGGCAACTATGGCCAAGTTGAAGTTGGAGTAGCGGTAAGCAAAAAACAGAGTTACGTTAAGAAGCAGCCAGCCCAGCAGCAGGTAAGGACGGCTTTGGGAGTGCCAAAGGTAGGACGGCTTCAAAAACGGGGATGGCATGGATAAGGATACGCCTGACCTTGCGCCGCACCGGACCGGCAATCGCCCGGCCAGCAGGTGGAGCGCACCGACCAGCAGGGATAGCAGAAAGAACGGCATACCGACAAGCAAAAACGGGATGGCGCAAATGAGCGCATCCTGCGCTGCAAATATTACCCCTGCGCTGCCCAGCTGCCGCAGAAATAGCGCTCGCTTTTTGTTCCCGAAAAAGTAGCGGTAGAACGCTACGTAGATAAACGCGAATACCGCAGCATAGTAAGGCGTAAACGGAACGTCTGCGTGGACGGCGCCGTAAAAGAGCGCCACAAGGCCAGCGCCGCCAAAGATATAGTAGGGAAAGGGTATCTCCCTAAACACCCGCCTGAACATCAGCCAGCGGATATGGATTGAACTTACGAGCATATTCATACATAAAAAGTAGCCGGCACATTGCGAGCCGGCTATCAAAAAACAAGGATCCTCACCTAATACGCGGCATAGGCCGTAACAAGGAGGATACCTACGGTTCGCGCGTACTTGCAGGTGCGCTTATTCGGAGGACAAAGATAAATTCCTTCCGTCCAAAAAAAAGCACGGAAAGAAAAATTTTGGTTTTATAACGATTTTTGTGTGTAGGTAAAAATGATATGGGAACTTCTATACTGTACGCGGGCTATTTTTATGCCTTCCCCCGGATGCTTCCCGCGGATTTTACGCAAAAATCCAACTTTTCTTTACTAGAGTCTACTCCGATTACAAACTTTTTCATACCTTTGCCTTTTGAAAACCAAAGGGAAAAAGGGGATTGCCCCCTTTCTCTTTGATTTTGAGGTGAATACTATTATTACTTTTTTTGCAAATTTACTACTTCTTTAGACGCTGCAAATCTTCTAAGGTGTACTAAAACATAAATGATAGACATCGTAACTTTTTTAGTTGACTTTGTGCTGCACATCGACCAGCACCTGGGCGAGATTATCCGTGATTACGGCGCCCTAACCTACTTCATTCTGTTCCTCATCATTTTTGTGGAAACAGGGTTGGTGGTTACACCGTTCCTGCCCGGCGACTCCCTGCTGTTTGCCGCCGCCTCCTTTGCCGCTACCGGCGCATTGAGCTTAGCATGGCTGATTGTGCTGCTCATTGCTGCCGCCATTCTGGGCGACGCCACAAATTATCTTATAGGCCACAAGTTAGGAAACAGGCTTATCCATACCAGATGGGTGCGAAAAGAATACCTCGACAAAACGCACCGGTTTTACGAAAAGCATGGCGGAAAAACCATTATTATTGCCCGGTTTGTGCCCATTGTACGCACGTTTGCCCCGTTCGTGGCGGGCATTGGCGAAATGTCGTACCGGCGCTTTGCCTCGTTCAATGTTATCGGAGGCGTCTTGTGGGTATCGTCTTTTCTGCTCGCCGGCTATTTCTTCGGCACCTTACCTTTTGTGAAGAAAAATTTTGGGCTGGTTATTATCGCTATTGTTATCATTTCTGTGCTGCCGGCCATTATCGCATGGTTTAACACGAACAGCAAAAAAGAAGCATAAGGAAATTCCCGGATTTCCGGCGCTAAATCTTTTTTGAAGCCCTGTCCATGTTCGGAATATTACGATTTGCTCCATTTGATTACGGCCTTTCAGAGCTTTTTATACCTTCCGGCCACGGCAGGGCGTTGCCCTACGGCATTGAATGTCCGGCGTTAGCTCAATAGGTTACGACGTCTACCCTCCGGTTTTCCTTTCGGTTGCGCTCGCTGGTGTTGGGGACGAGAGGTAAGCTGTCGCTTGCGGCGATAATGCTTACCCGGCTTTCGTCAATACCCTGGCTTAGAAAATACTTCCTGACCGACTCGGCGCGACGCTTGCTTACATTCAGCTTCACAGCGTCGATACCCATATTGCAGGAGCTGCCAATACATAGAACCTTCAGGGACGGGTTGAGCCGCAGCTGCGCCAGCACCACCTCCAGCTCTTCTACGTGGACGGATGTCATGTTCACCTGCGACACGCTGTAACCGCTCAGCCTGAATAGCTGCTCGCTTCCCTCCTCGCAAAATTCTGCCCCCTTTTGCAGGGAATCGGCCTCAACCTGACGCTGCTCTTCCCCGCTTCGCTCCCTCTCCTCCTGCTGCTGCTGCTGCTGCTGCTGCTGCTGCTGCTGCTGCTGCTGCTGCTGCTCTTCTTTCTCTTTTTCTTCTTTTTCCTTTTTTCCCTCTTCTTCCTCTTCCGTCAGCTCTTCCCCGCTTCGCAATTTTTCCTGCTGCCGCCGCAACCTTTCTTCCTTCTCTACATTTTGCCATTCCTGCCGATTCTCCATTTTTTGCCGGGTTTGCCGGGTTTGCACCCACTCCGCCAGCGCCTTGTAAGGCTGCGGCGCGGCGGTCATAATGTTGCGGGCGGTGGCTAAGCGGGCAGGCCACATATTGACGGCTAACTCTACCTTGCCCCCCACTGATAGCGGTAATACTTTGTCGGTAAAATACTTATCGGTAGCGTAGCGGGAGCCTACCACGCTGCTAACGCCAAATTCGGACGGCGCCGCCTCGCTCCGGACAACAAAATCGCCGTCCTGCTTCGGCTTCGCGACGCTGCTTAGCCCGCAGCCGGCGTAGAGGCCGGCGTAGAGGCTGACGCGCCGGCTGAGCTGCCACTTCGCGCCGACCTCCGCCAGCGCCACAACGGAGGTGGACAGCTTGAGGCTGCCTTCGGCGCCCACGCCGGAGAACTCCCCAAGCCCCTTGTAGGCCGGCTCGCGCAGGGTAACGTCGAGGTCTGCGTAGTAGTGCTCGTTGGTCAGCGAGGCGATGGATGTCCGGTAGCGGCCGTAGAGGGGCAGCTCAAGCCGGAGGCCGGCGCGGGCGTAGTAGCGCCGACCGGAGGAATAGCGCTTGCTCTGGTAGTGCAGCAGCAGCGGAAGGTGGAGCATAACGGCAGCCTGCCGCTCCGTGTAGCCGACAAAGGTGGAGCGAAGCTCGTAAGCCTCGTAGTACTCATCGACGAGCGCTACTGCGCTGCCAAAGCCGTCGGACAGGCGAACGGCGGAGCGGAGCAGGGAAACCCCCACGCCGGTGTGCAGCCCGAACTCGATGCTATTGGTAAAGAAAGAGGTGTAGCCCAGCCCGCCGCCGCCGCCAGCGCTGTTGTTGCGGCTGGCGCCCGAAGGCAGCGAGTAGTGCAGGGTCGAAAGCCCGCCTTCGCCGTAAACGGAAACCTCGTGCTGGCGTACCTGCGCCTGCGCAAAAAGCGACATAAATACCGGCAATGCTGCAAGCAATGGCAATGTTTTCATAGACAATGAATAATTAACAATTAATAATTAACAATTAATAATGGACTTAGCACATGACAAATTTACAACACTCTGATATTTAATGCATTATAGCAACATGCTGACTTTCAGGCAGGCAGATTTGTCGCCATCTTGTCCTCCCCCCCGCAGGAGGCTGTGTAAAAAAGGCTGTCGCCTGATGCTCTTAACGCCGGAGGCATTTCCCGTAAATAGCCCCCAGCTTTAGCTGGGGGAGAGGTCGGCGCCTCTGCCTCTCAACCCCGTAGGGGTTGCCCTCACGTGCCGTGTATGTTTTTCTCTCCGAATTCACGGGAAACCCCTACAGGGTTGTCCGCAGCGCCCTCATCTTCGCACCCCCAGATAAATCTGGGGGTTATGCACGGGGAACGCCTCCGGCGTTAGCAGCAGGCGACCTTCTTTTCACACAGCCTCCCGCAGGTCGTAGATCTGCGGTTATGCAAATCCTGCCTTTCAGTCAGGCAGATTTGTCGCCATCTTGTCCCCCTCCCGCAGGTTCTGCCTTTACTCACCTTGTGTTTTTTATTAGGTGTTCGTGAGTTCGCTTCGCTCAGTTCAGGCAGCTATTGAATAACTTAATGACATTTCGCAAAGGGGAAGAGTAGTAGCGGCGGCGGCTTCGCCACCCACTTTCACCCCCTTGATTTCCATCTTCCGGATGCCTATTCTCAATTCTCAATTCCTAATTATTAATTATTAATTGTTAATTATTGATTGTTAATTATTAATTATTAATTGACCACCACTTTTGCCTGCCAGTTCATTACCTTTACGATGTAAATGCCGGCGGGGACGAGCAGCGGCACCGCCGCGTGGCTGCCGGAAAGCGGCGCTTGCAGCAGCAACATGCCGGAAATGCTGTATACGCGAACCGTGCGCACTTCCGGGTTGGCATCGCCATCCTCCGTGTTGGCGTTGATGTAAAGGGTTTCGCCGGAGGAAAGCGGGTTGGGGTACACGTGAAAGCCTCCGGGGAAAGTCTCCTCAAAAATTCGCGGGGTGGAGCGGATAAGCCCCTCTTCTGTCTCCAGCTCGAAGTGGTACTTGAGGCCGGGCGTGAACACGTCGGAAGGCGCGCCACCCTTGCTGTAGGAAAGCCCCGTTGCAACGTGCGCACCCTCCTCGTACCAGCGGCAGGCGAGCAGCCGGTAGAGCTCGGCGCTGAGCAGCCACCGGTTGACCATCATGGTGTTGTCCCACTTTGTGCGGACGTACTGCTTGAAGTCCAGCCGCTGCTCCAGGCGTATCGTGTCGCTTTGCCGGTGCAGGCCGTCCTGCGACTCCACGGTGTAGGCAACCTGCTGCGTTCCGCCGCGGCTAACGTTTACCGTGAAGGCGAGGGCGCCCTGCGCCGCCGCCCCGCCGTAAATGACCCCGGCGCCCCTGTCCTGCGGCGATACGGTGACGGTAACGATTTTCGAGGCGGGGTCGCTAACGAGGTAGCTTCCCGCCGCCACGCTCTCTGCGCCGATTACCTCAACGGCGGCGGCAGTGCTGCTGCTCGTCAGCGCAACTACGCGCGCCACCTCCGGCGCGTCGGCGTAGTTGGGGTTGTGGGGCACGTACGCCGTGACGGTTATGCTGCCCGACTGCGCCGGCAGCAGCGTATCGCCGCGCACCTCGGCCAGCTGCGGGTTGTCTACGCGGAACAGCACCGGCTGCGCCGGCGCTCCGCCGGACGCGCTTGCCGCCGCCGCGAGCAGGTAAAAGCCGCTCTCGACCGACAGGCTGCCTGCGGGCGAAAAGCTAATTGCCTGCTGCGAGGGCGCGATGGTAAAATCGCCCGGCGACAGGTCGGCGGCGGCGGCGTTGAAGTTGGCGCCGCCGGCAATGGCCAGCGTAACGGCGTACGTCCCCGCGTTGACGGGCGCAGCGGCGCTGCTGTCGTACTTCACCGTGATGGCGCCCATATTGCTGTAAGGTGGCTTGGTCGTCACCTCAACGCCTTGCGCCGAGCCGTTGTACTCAACGGTGGCGAGGCTGTAGCTCAGGTGCGCCAGCGTCGGGTTGATTTTGTTGATGGTGAAGCTGCCCGGCGACAGGTCTGCGGCGGTGGCGGTGAAGTTGGCGCCCTCCGCAACGTTCACCGTAACGGCGTACGTCCCCGCGTTGACGGGCGCGGCGGCGCTGCTGTCGTACATCACCGTGATGGCGCCCATACCGCCGTAACCGCTTTTCGGCGTTACGGCAACGGGATGCGCCGCGCCGCTGTAGTCAACGCTGTCGAGGCTGTAGCTCAGGTGCGACAGTGCTGGCGTAATCTTGCTGATGGTGAAGTCACCCAGCGAAAGCCCGGTGGCGGCAGCGAAGTTGGTGCCCTCCGTAACGTCCACCGTGATGGCGTACGTCCCCGCGTTGGTGGGCGCAATAGGGTTGCCGCCGTACTTCACCGTGATGTCGCCGTCGGTGTGCGACGATGTTACCGATACAGCTTGCGGCAAGCCGTTGTAGCTAACGGCGGCGAGGTTGTGGCTCAGGTGCGCCGCCGTCAGCGGAATCTTGCTGATGACAAAGTCCCCCAACAAAAGCCCGGGAGCGGCGGTGAAGTTGCCGCCCTCCGCAACGTTCACCGTGACGGCATACGTCCCCGCGCCGGCAGGCTCGGTAGAGTTGTCGTTGTACATTACCTCCGTGATGGCGCCCATGCCGCTGTAGGGCGATGTTACCTCAACGCGCTGCGGCAAGCCGTTGCAGTCAACGGCGGCGAGGTTGTAGCTCAGGTGCGCCACCGTCGGCATGGCCTTGCCGATGCTCTGACCCGTCAGGCTGTAGGGCATGGAGGTGGTGAGGAGGTAGTTGTTTGTTTTGTCATTACTTATCAGCGTTACGGTCATTTGTACCGTCCGGTTGCTGCCGGCGTTGACGTT
>JAISGH010000225.1 GCA_031263185.1 Prevotellaceae bacterium
GGCTTACATTTTCGGCAACAACCCGACGTATGCGAGCAGCCCCATAGATTACGTCAACGACTTGGTGATACAGTCGTTCAAAGTTAACCTGTACGACCGGACGGTTACGCTGCTCGACCAGCCGCGCTCCAACTCCTATTCGTACAGCATTCTCCGCTACGGCGACCTGATACTGTTCGGGTTGGCGACAGGCTCTGCCGGCGCCGGCTACTTTTCGTACAATCCGGTTACGGGCGAAACCGGCAAAACACCTTTTCTAAATGTTCCCGGAACAATTCAGGACGCGGGCGTGTTTGAGTGACTCTTTGAAACGATTGGCTTATATGTTATTTCCAGAGGGGTTCGGCTTGCCATCCGTTGAAGAAGCCGTATTTGTAAATCGGCACACGGGGGTAAGCATTGATAAGGTCGATGATTTCGCGTTTCATATCCTGCGGCTGGTTCAGGAAGCAGCACAGGTACACCATACAGGAGATCGTCGAAAACGGTTTGTCCATCTGTCCCTGCTTGAGCGGTTGGCTGAACCATGCGCCCTGCGGATTGTTCAGCTGCATGCCGGGGCGCTTCACCATAGTACGGCCCCATAAGCGGGAATGGTGGGCAATAATGTTACGGATATAGGCAATGGATTCCATCCATCCGGAAAATACATGAGGCGAGTTGATGCCCATTTTGTTGGCAATGATTCCTTTTTCCGGCAAATTTATCTTTATACTTTTGTAAAGCTTGGACAAGGTTCCCATGGAGGCGATTTCCAATATTTTCCATGCATCGGCAGGTTGCCCCGGACAGCGGCGCTGATGGTCTTTGATGAAAAGTTCCTGACTTCGGACAAATTCTTTTTGCAATTCACCCAGCGTGTGGAGATGCGTTGTTTTGGATACCCCATTTTTTATTTTGGAGGCTATTTCAAACAGTGCAGGATTCAGGTACCACAACCCGCCGTAAGCAAGGGACAAATGGTAAATCAAGCTGGTGCGCACGGCAATTTCTATCCGTTCAATGCCGCCAAAAAGAATCAGGCGAAGTTTTCGGTCGAAATCGTAGCGTTCCAGTACGTCCTCGAAACAGACACTCGGATAAAACAAATGTAGCGTTGTGTCGCTTTGCATGTCCCACCAGTAACCTTTAAGACGGTAATAGCTGATATTTTGCAGCCGGTCGCGAGCTTGCGCTTCGTCCCTGAAAATCATACCGCGCTGTTTGAGCAATGCAATCTGGTCGGGAATTGTGTATGCAGGCTTGTTCATGGGTATAAAAAAAATGAGCCGCGCCAGATCTTACGGGATGGCAACGACTTCTGTTGGTACAAAGATACGAATATTTTTTATATCTGCAAAGTTTGGGCAAAAAAAATGAGAAAAACAGCGTATAGCAGTAGTTTTTTCTCCCAAAATACCTACAAATGAGGATTGACAGAGGTATTTTCTGTTTATATCTTTGCAGCGTCATTAAGCCGGATTTTACAGTGTGCTGCGAACAGCGCAAATACCGCCGGCTTTGTTGGTCATACTATAAATCTTTAAAGTAAAACAATTATGAAAAAAGTTGGAATTTTTTACGGTTCATCCGGCGGCAACACGCAGAGCGTAGCCGCAAGCATTGCAAAGAAGTTAGGCGTTGGCGACCTCGACGTTTACGACGTGGGGAAAGCCGGGGCGGGCGATTTGGCGCCCTACGACGTGCTGCTGCTCGGCAGCTCAACGTGGGGGCTGGGCGATTTGCAGGAAGATTGGGAAGGCTTTATCAGAACGGTTGCGCTGGCCGACTTGTCGGGAAAGAAAGTCGCCCTGTTTGGCTGCGGCGACTCGCAGTCCTACGCCGATACGTTCTGCGACGCCGTTGGCGCCATCTACAAGGCGGTGAAGGATAAAGCTACCGTGGTCGGGTTTACGGCAACGGACGGCTACTCGTTCGAGTCCTCCGAGGCCGTCGTCAACGGGCAGTTCGTCGGCTTGGTTGTGGACGAGGACAACGAAAGCCGCCTCACGGGCGAGCGCATCGACAGGTGGGTTGCGCAGCTAAAGCAGGAGGTAGAGGTATGAGAATTTTTAAATGCAGCGCCTGCTCCAAAATACACGTGGAGGCAGGCAACGTCTTGATGCACTTCCCCACGCTCAAGCGCCTAATGGGATTTTTGGATTACCTCGAATCCATTGACCCGCACTACTACAAGGCTGCCAACAGCAGCAAAGGTTTAGCGCGCGACGTTTACCTGCCCGTTGGCGATGCCTCCGTGAGCATGGCATTTTCCGTTGGCGAGTTTGAGGAGCTGAAGCAAACGATACGCCGCTTTCTGGATAAAGAAAACGTCAACCCATTTTTGAGGATAAGCCTAAGCGGATTTTTACCCCACACGCATCCGGCTAACGCGGCACGGAGCAATGGAATTTTACATTAAAAAGACTTTATTATGAACGAAATTACTTACAAAATTCTTTTAGGGGCGCTGGTTATCGCCATGAACCTTATCCGCATCTACTACATGACGCGGTACGGAAAATTGCACAAGAAAATAAAAGAAATTGCCCCGGTGCGCGAAAAGCGGCTGACGCAGATGATGACCGTTGCGATGGCTGTGCCGGGTCTACTGTGGCTTTTCACGCCGTGGCTGTCGTTTGGGCAGCTTGCCTTGCCGGACGGCGTACGGATAGCGGGTTTCGCCGTCGGCGCTTACGGCATGTGGTGGTTTTACCGGATACACCGGACGCTGGGCGACAACTGGAGCCCCGTGCTCGAAATCCGCCGCGAGCATACGCTGATTACCGGCGGCCCCTACAAGCGGGTGCGCCACCCGATGTATTCCGACATGGTATTGTGGCTGGTTTCGTTTGCCCTGATTACGGCTAACTGGTTCTACGCGCTAACTTTCGGCGCCGGGCTGGCAATCATCCTTACCGTCCGCATCCCCGACGAGGAAAAGCTGATGACGGAACGCTTCGGCGAGCAGTATGGGGAATACAAAAAGCGTACAAAGCGGCTGATACCGTATGTGTATTGAATTTTAATTGCACAGCTTGAGGCTTCTCTACCGCTGAAAAAGCAGCTGTGGCAGCAAACCATTCAGGCAAAGATAGCCAACCAAGCCTACGTCTTAGGTAGTACGCGCAAGGTTGTTGTGAAAAATATGCTGGCTTGGGTAAATCAGGTAAAAAGTGGCGATACGGACAACCTGGAGGGGCGGGCTGCTGTATATCTCTGCATACGGTCATGCTGGGTTTCTACTTGGTTACCAGCTCCTGCCCTATCTTGTATGCTTTCTTACGATCTTTCGGGAAGCGGGTTTCTCTACATTTTCTTTTTTTTGCTTCATCAAAGTTGAGGGCGTCGTAGCGTGAGTAGTCGTCAAATTGGTAGGTATTGGTAGCAAGCAGTTGGGCTGTGTATCCTCCAAATTTCTTCAGTATTCCGGTATTCATCATATACACATAGAAAAATAGCTTGGATTGCAGGTTGTTGACATTCATGGTGTAAACAAACGCGCCGTTTTTTCGGGCAACCTTATGCCAGCTTCCTTTGCTGCTGTACGAAATATTCATGAAGGCAAACCGCTCAATAAACGAGCGCATTATTCCCGTAACATCGCCAACGTAGATTGGCGATCCTAAGGCAACAGCGTCGGCGGCCATTGCTTTTTCCAGCACAGGCGTCAGCTCGTCCTTCACGGCGCATTTCCCTACAAACTCCGTCCCCTTGCGCTTGCAGGCAAAGCAGCTGGTACAGCCTTTGTAGCTGAGGCTGACTAAGTTTATCAGCTCAACTTCGGCGCCTTGAGATTTAGCGCCGTCCAAGATATTTTGCAGCAAAGCTGCTGTATTGCCGTTCTTGCGAGGGCTTCCATTGATTGCAACTACTTTTTTCATTTTTTGTGATTTCTGTGTGAGCGTAACAAATTTTATGCTAATGGACGTCCTCCTGAGTAAATGCTTGCTGCTCGCTGCTATCCACGCTTACCGTGCTGTCAATAAATATGGTGGTATCGGGCGTTTCGTTGCGCCACGGGTTAAAGAGGAAGAGCGTACTGTCCTGCTGCATGGCAAGCGTGCTGTGGGCTTGGTTAAAGTTGACGATACGGGTATTTTTGTAGTAGCGCTGCAAAATATTTTCGCACTTCAGCCCCTGCTCTGCCATTTGGATAGCGCCTTCCTGACACATGCCAACGCCGTGTCCGTAGCCTTTGCCCGTCAGCACCACGTCGCTGCCGGCCACCCTTACGTCAAAAAAGGTAGAGCGCAGCCCAAAGCGTTGGCGTATTTTGGTAAGCTCTACTTTTTTTTCGCCAACCTCATAGTATTTTTTGCGCGAAAGCTGCGCAAACTCAAGCTGCATGGGGTTCTTCACGCGGATACCGTTTCGGCTCATATAGTCGCGCCATTCGCTCAGCGCTATACGTTTTTGCCACCGTGCTCCCGGCTGCTGCTTGCAGTAATCGTCCTTTACCGAGCGCAGGTAGGGGAGCTTTTCGCGCCACACATTTTCGGAGTGGCAGGTTTGCCCGCCGCAGTTGGCGTGAAACGATGGCGTTATGGGGCGTTTTTTCATGTCAATTACAATCGTTCCTTCGGTTTCGTTCACGGCAGTGCGAATACGCCGGCAGCGCGTGAGCAAACCCTTGTACGCCTGACAGTGCACGCCGTCGCAGAGGTTGAACCCGTTTTTGGCGTGGCGGTTGAAGTGCGCGTAAAGGTAAGTTCGAGAAAGGATGGCCTGCGTTTTGAAAAATTCGGATCGTGCAGAGCATCCTGCTTCGGCCTCTACCACGCCGCTCAGGTAAAAATTTTCGTTGAGCTGATTGACGATTAGCAAACCGCTGCCATCGTCGGCGCTACGGATAAAGGCGTGCTGGGCGTAGCTGTACGAGGGGGACATCGGGTTGGTGCAGGTAAGCGAAAAAACTCCTTCGTCGCCCATGCCTACTGCCTTTACGGAGGAGAATACACCCATGTTATCGCCCGAAATGCGCAGCCTCAAGCCGCTGCTGCTGTGCGACAGCTGCATGGAGGCGCCCCTGTCAATAGCCGCAACCAGCAGCGTATCGTCCACAATAATAGCGTAGCTGCCGCTTTGCACCGCAAACGTTGCCGCCTTGACGGGTACGTCAAAAAACAAGCCTACGCTTACCTTTTGGGCGCAAAGTGAAAGGGAGAAAAGGCACGTTGCTATCGTCGCTATCCCGCAGAGTAGCCGCATATAGTTAATAGATTTCAAAAATTCAAAATTCAAAATTCAGAATTTTCCTTTTGTTGACGGCAGGTCGTAGCCCAGCGCGTCGCGCTTTACGGCGGCCTTTATGGTGCGCGCCAGCGCCTTAAAAATGGCCTCCAGCTTATGGTGTTCGTTGTCGCCCGCTGCTTTTATGTTCAGGTTCATTTTGGCGGCGTCGCTCAGCGACTTGAAAAAGTGGTACGCCATTTCGGTAGGAAAATCTCCTATTTTTTCTCGCTTAAAGTCGGCCTCAAAAATCAGCCACGCGCGCCCACCGAAGTCCAGCGCTACCTGCGCCAGGCAGTCGTCCATGGGTAGCACAAAGCCGTACCGCTCAATGCCGCGCTTGCTGCCCAGCGCCTTGTAGATAGCTTCGCCCAGCACAATGCCTACATCCTCAATGAGGTGGTGCTCATCAACGTGCAGGTCGCCCTTGGCGGCAATGGTGAGGTTGCAGCCCGAGTGCCGCGCTATCTGCTCCAGCATGTGGTCAAAAAAGTGAAGCCCCGTGCTGATTTGCGATTTCCCGCTGCCGTCCAAGTCAAGCTGTACGCAAATATCCGTTTCGGTAGTTGTGCGGGTAATCTTTGCCGTGCGCGTTTCGCACTTCAAAAATTCGTAAATCTTCATCCAATCTTCCGTAACCAGCGCGCAGCAGCCGGACAACCCCTCTGCCGCAAGTTCCTCCCTGCGGCTTTCGCCGCCAATGAGAATGGCTTTTGCCCCCAAGTTTTTGGCAAGCTGCACGTCGGTAAGCCTGTCGCCAATGGTGAACGAGCCGGCCAAGTCGTAGCCGCCTTCCGTATATTTTTTCAGCAGGCCGATACCCGGCTTGCGCGTGGGCAAATTTTCGTGCGGAAAAGATTTGTCAATGCACACATCGTCAAATCGGATACGCTCGTTTTCGAGGTAGCGGATTATCTTGTTTTGCACAGGCCAAAAATCTTTTTCCGGAAAAGAGGCCGTACCCAAACCGTCCTGGTTGGTTACCATCACCAGCTCAAAATCGAGCTCGCCTGCAATGTGGTACAAAGCGCGAAATACGCCCGGAGCAAACTCCAACTTTTCGAGGCTATCCACCTGCTCGTCGGCAGGCTCCTTGATGAGCGTACCGTCTCTGTCAATAAAAAGGCACCGTTTCATAAATTTTGAATTTTGCAGCGATAAAAAAAATTGCACAGGGTTTACAGCGCCTTCAGCTCGGAAATCAGCAGCTCCGTCAGCATAGCATTTTCCGGTGGAGCGCCTACGGTAATTCGGAGGCAGTCGGCGCACAGCTCAACGCTATGGCGGTTGCGAACTACCACCCCTCTGCTTATCAGGTGGCGGTATACGGCGTTGGCGTTGGTAACTTTTACCAAAATAAAGTTGGCATCGGAGGGGTAAATATGCAGTACGCAGGGCAGCGAAGTCAGCGCAGCTTGCAGCTTTTCGCGCTCGGCCAGCAGCGTTTGCACCCACGCTGCAACGTCGTCCTTGCGCTGCAAAATTTGCCGCAGCGCGTGCTGCTGCGTCAGCACGCTGATGTTGTAGGGGTACTTAACCTTGTTGAGCGTGGCGATAATCTCCGTCGCCGCAAACGCCATCCCCAGCCGCACTCCGGCCAGCGCCCATGCTTTTGAGAAGGTTTGCAGCACTACAAGGTTGGGGTATTTATGCAGCTCTTGCAGGAACGTTTGGCGCTTTGAAAAATCAATGTAAGCTTCGTCGAGCACAACAATACCGCGAAAAGCCTCAATGGTGTTTACAATTTCCTGCCTGTTCAGGCTGTTGCCGGTGGGGTTGTTGGGCGAGCATAGCCAAATCAGCTTGGTATGGTTGTCGGCAATTTTCAGCAAATCGTCGGCGCAAAAGTCGAATTGCTCGTTGAGCAGCGCCTTCCGGTACGCTACGTTGTTGATGTCGGCGGCTACCTTGTACATGCCGTAGGTAGGGGCAATGGCAACCATGTTGTCCCGCTGAGGCTCGCAGAATGACCTGATGAGTAAATCAATCGGTTCGTCGCTGCCGTTGCCCAGCAAAATTTGCTCTGTAGCCACATTTTTTTGCGCGGCAATAGCAAGCTTCAGCTCCCGCTGCATAGGGTCGGGATAGCGGCAGTACGGGGGGTTGTAGGGGTTTTCGTTAGCGTCAAGAAAAACCGAAGCCTCTCCGGTAAACTCTGCGCGCGCCGATGAGTAGGGCTTGAGCTCCCGAATATTTTTTCGTATAAGATTTTCAATATTTACCATCTCAAAAAAATTTTGCTATACTTCGCACGGCACGGCATGGTTTTGTGCATTGCTTTCTGCTTGCAAGTTACAGGAAGGTTGCAGCAATTCGTAGAGACGGGGCGCGCCCCGTCTCTACATGGCGATGCACAAAACCATCCCGCGCACAGTATAAGCTGTAATCCCGCACTTACAGCATCCTCAGGCGCACTGCGTTTTTGTGCGCCTGCAACCCTTCGGCTTCGGCCATGGCCTCAACAGTTACTCCAATGCCCCTTATGCCGTCCGGCGTAAGGTGTTGGAAGGTTATTTTTTTCACAAAGCTGTCTACGCTAACGCCGCTGAACGCGCGCGCGTACCCCGCCGTCGGCAGGGCGTGGTTTGTGCCCGAGGCGTAGTCGCCGGCGCTTTCGGGCGAGTAGGGGCCTATGAAAACAGAGCCGGCGTTGACTACTCTTTCGGCGAGTTGCTCTGCATATCTCGTAGCAATAATGAGGTGCTCCGCGGCATAGGTATTCGCTACGCAGAGCATTTCGTCTTCGTTTTTTACCAGCAGCGCCTTGCTTTTTTCCAGCGCTTTGGCGGCAATATCCTTTCGTTGCAGCTCTTTGAGCTGATATTGCAAAATTCTGAGCGTTCTGGATATTGCGATTGGGCTGTCGGACACCAGCACCACCTGACTGTCGGCGCCGTGCTCTGCTTGCGATAGCAGGTCGGCTGCAACGAACGACGGATTGCACTTGACGTCCGCCAGCACCATCACCTCCGACGGACCCGCGGGCATATCAATAGCCACACCCATGCTGCTTACAAGCTGCTTTGCCGCCGTTACGTAGGCGTTGCCCGGCCCTAATATTTTGTCAACGCGGGGGACACTCTCCGTGCCAAAGGCCAGCGCTGCAACAGCCTGCATACCGCCAACCTTGTAAATCTCCGTTACCCCAACCAGCTTGGCGGCGTACAGAATGGCAGGGTGCACCTTGCCGCTTTTGTTGGGCGGCGTGCACAGCGCAACGCGCGCGCAGCCGGCAAGCTGCGCCGGAATACCCAGCATGAGCACCGTCGAGAACAGCGGAGCGCTGCCTCCCGGCACGTACAAGCCCACGCGCTCAATGCCTACGCTCTTGCGCCAGCACGTAACGCCGGGCATGGTGGAGATTTTTTTTACCTCCTCCTGCTGTGCTGCGTGAAATGTTTTGATATTTTTTGCGGCCTGCTCAATAGCGCTTTTCAGGTTGGGCGGCGTTAGCCGCTCGGCCTCGTCAAGCTCGGCCTTGCTAACGGCAGGCGAGCTGATTACTACGTTGTCGAACATCAGCGTGTAGCGCAGCAGCGCAACGTCGCCGCTCTTGCGCACGTTATCAATAACTTCCATAGCAAGTTCGCGCAGGCCCTCCAAGCCTTGCGCTGGCCGCTGCAAAATGCGCTCCACATCGGCCATATCGGGGTATCGGACTACATCCATCTTATTTCAGGTTTTAACGGTTGTAAAAATTCTGCATATAAAAAAAATTCGGTATTTAAATTGCTAAAGTATCATCTTCTCGATTGGCATCACCAAAATTCCCTGCGCACCCAAGCTGTGCAGCTGGTCAATGATTTCCCAAATTTGACCTTCGGGAAGCACAGAGTGGATGGAGCACCAGCCGTCCTGCGCCAGCGGAACAACCGTTGGGCTTTTCATTCCGGGGATTACGGCGGTGATTTTTGCTACGCTTGCCATCGGCGCGTTCAGCATGACGTACTTGTTTTTTCGCCCTTTCTGTACGGCCTGAAGGCGAAATAGCAGCTTTTCCAGCGTAGCGGCTTTTTCTTGCCCCAGCGCCACCTTTTTCCCCACCATTACCGCCTCCGAGCGCAGGACTACATCTACCTCTTTAAGCCCGTTGCTAATCAGCGTGCTGCCCGAGCTGACAATGTCAAAAATGGCGTCGGCAATGCCCACCCCCGTAGCAATTTCTACCGAGCCGCTGATGTGGTGTATGTCGGCCTGTACGCCGCTACGGTCAAGGAAATCCCGCAAAATTTTGGGGTACGACGTGGCTATTTTTCGCCCGTTGAACCACGCCGTGCCGTCGTACTTTTCGGATTTGGGGATGGCGAGCGACATGCGGCACTTCCCAAATCCAAGCCGCTCCACAACGTCGAGCGCGTAGCCCGTTTCGAGCAGCACATTTTCGCCCACCATGCCAACATCGGCAACGCCGTCGTACACGCACTGCGGAATATCGTCGTCGCGCAGGTACAGCAGCTCTATGGGGAAGTTGGACGCCTGCGCCACAAGCTTGCGGTCGCTGTTGGTAACGCTGATGCCCGCCTCGGCAAGCAGCTCCAGCGACCTCTCGCTTAACCTTCCGGATTTCTGAATGGCAATTTTTAGCATGATGATAATTTTAACGTAAAATTTATTCGCAACTCCTGATTAAAAAAAGAGGCTTGCAGACAAGTGCAAACCTCCTGTTACTGACGGTTACAACATCTGCATAGCGTAAGCTACTCACCGTAGCGATGGCGATGAAAGTGCAGCGCGCTATAAAAGAAACGTTGTATCATTTTTATTTTTTTTTATTTTTCGGAAGCAAAGGTAAAAATTTTTTGTAACATCTGCAAGCATTTGCCCTAAAAAAGCGGGGCATTTCAAATTGCCCTATCGCGCTACACCTGCGGCGCGATGCGACAATTTGAAAATGCGCCCAAATAATCCGGTTTTTTTTGTAATTTAGCCCCCGCTTGCTATTCCAAGCCGTTAGGGTGGCGTATATGCACATTTACGGTGCCCCATTCTTGCCGATAGTGCTTGTTTTTTTAGCGTAAGCAGTAAAAAATCGTACGAACGTAATGACAGCAAAACACTTTTCCCCACTTTTTTATACAGCTGTAGCGGTAGTCGCTCTGCCGCTGGCGGCGGCGTTGCTTTTTTTTGCGGTAGCCACCATTTTTGCGTACCGCCCGGTGCCGCAGGAGGTGCTCTACAGCAAGCTGCAACCTCAGCGCTGCTTGCCCGGCAGAATTGCTGTAACATCATGGAATATCGGTTACTGCGGACTTGGCAAGGATGCCGATTTTTTTTATGATGGCGGTAAGCAAGTGCGCTCATCCAAAGGTGAAGTGCTGAAAAATCTGGAGCGCATCGAGGCATTTCTGAGGACAGATATGAGCGACTTTCTGCTGCTGCAAGAGGTGGACGTTGGCTCAAAGCGCAGCTATAGTATTGACGAGCAGCGCAGCATTGCCGACAGTCAGCGCGACGGCAGCCACTTTTTTGCGTATAATTACAAAGCGTGGTTTGTGCCCATTCCTGTCTTTCGCCCCATTGGCCGCGTGCGGGCGGGCTTGGCCACCTTTGGCCGGTGCGCCCCTTACCACGTGGTGCGCTACGCCTACCCCGACGCCACGCCGTATCCGCAGCGCATTTTTCAGCTCAAGCGCTGCTTCTTGGCATGCCGCTACACGGCGCAAAACGGCAGGGATTTGGTGCTGGTAAACACCCACAACTCCGCCTACGACAGCGGCGAGCAGCGGGCAGACGAAATGGAGATGCTGCGCGATTTTGTTATGGAAGAGTACGAAAACGGCAGCTACGTAATTGTCGGCGGCGACTGGAACCAAACGCCGCCCGGATACGAAAAACGGGCAACCACTAAGCAGTACACGCCCCACGCCGTTGACAGCACCCTCTTCACTAGGGAGTGGCAGTGGGCGTACGACCGCACCGCCGAGACAATGAGGTTTACCAACCGGCCTTACGACGAAAAAGAATCGCTCACATCGGTGGTAGACTTCTTTTTGGTTTCGCCAAACGTAGAGGTGGTAGAGGTTGCCGTGCGCAAGCTGGGCTTTGAGCACTCCGACCACAACCCCGTTACGGCAACGTTTGAGCTGAAGTAATACGCGCTGCACGTTGCTCCATTTTTTTGGGAGGGACATGTGGATAAATGCACGAAGGGTGCATTTCAAATTGTCGCTTTAAGGGATGAAAAATAAATAACATATAACGGATTAAAAGCTGTAGAGACCTCACCCCCGGCCCCTCACCGAAGGAGAGGGGCCGGGGGTGAGGTCTCTATGGGATGACACTGTTAACTGTTATATCTTGTTTATTCGTCATTGCTAAATAATCCCTACGGGATTATTTAAAGCGACAATTTGAAATACACC
>JAISGH010000235.1 GCA_031263185.1 Prevotellaceae bacterium
TGGGCCACTACAGAAAAAACGAAGCTGAACGATAGCAACAAAAACAGGATGCTTTTTAATTTCATAATACAATTCCTCCTTCTAATAGGTTAATAGTTATAATACATTTCTTTAAGGAATAAAAAATTTATAACTTATATTATAGAATTTATATTCAACAGTTGGTTAGCGTACCAAAAATGATTGTGTTGCAGCGGTGATGGGCGCTTGCACCGTCCCATTAGATAGCGCCATTTGGCGCAAAAGAGCGCCAAATGTCACTATCTCCGGCGTTGGGAGCGACCGCTTTTTCACACGGCCTCCTTTGGAGAGGGGCCGGGGGTGAGGGCTCTACAGCTTTTATATCCGTTATATGTTATTTATTTTTCAATCCCTTAACCGATGGCTGCAAAGGTAGGAAAAAAGTAATTTCATGCAAAAAAATGGTTGTTTTTTTTGAGGTGCTATCCAAATATTGTTTATTGCGAAGTTCAAACTGATAAAGAGGAGGCGCAAATGGGTGTGATTCTATTCCTCTGCAATCAACCCAACCACCTGAAACCAATAAAACAGGGCTTCACCTTTGGCTACAAACTTTAGGCGTTTGTTGAGGAAATTGTAATCGGGGTGGGTAATCATATAATCAGCCAACGGAATGGCGGCGCTGAATTTATTTACTTCGCCAGCGTCTTTGAGAATAAGAGCTGACAAATAAGCGGCTTTGGCTGCGGAAACCTGTGCTACCAAAAGCTCAAATCGGCTGAAAATGTTTTGCGGTCAATCATCTGAATATATTTTGTGGAATGTCGGTGTTATCTTTAAAAAGCCGTATCAATTCAAGGTCTTTTTTTCTTCGCTTGGCATAATGCAAGAGCTTTGTAAAATCAATGGCATAGCGGTTGTAGGCATTGTTTACGATGTGCGCCAGCTCGCTGCCCTGAAACGCTGCAAACAGTTTTTGGTCGGAATACAAATCCACAATCAGCTTTTCAAGCGTGGTGGTGGTAACTTTGTTTACCTTCTGCAAAGGTGATTTGGAAACCAACGGCAGCAACACAACAGGTTTTTTGCTTTCGTAGATGTAGCGTTCAATTTCCTTTTCCTGTGGTTGTATAAAAACATCTTTATGCTTTTCTTCTTTCAAAAAATCGTAAACAGGCTCTAATGCTTCTTTTTCTACCTGCAAAATGGTTATAGATTTGGCAGGAATGTGCAGCATAAATTCGTTGTTAACCTTCCGCCACCTGCGGCGTAACGCCACGGCGCGACAATTTGAAATGCACCCCTTGTTTCCGGCAAAATTTTTTTCTGCCGGCCACCGAAATTGTTGAAAAATTGTCGATAATTTTTGCTTGTTGAAAACTTTTTCATATCTTTGCGCTCGTTTTGTTGACAACTTGTCAATTCTATTGGTAAGCTATTAGTATAGTGCAAAAAAAACATGTTATAGTGGTGGCCGGAGGGCGCGGCGTACGGTTTGGCGGAGCGGAGCCTAAGCAGCTGCTGCTACTCAACGGCAAGCCCGTCTTGCAGCACGTCATGGAGCGCTTTTTTGCCTGCGACGGCAACCTCAGCGTGGTGCTGGCGCTGCCCGAAGACCTGATGGCGCGGTGGCGCTCCGCTGCTCAAAGCTTCGCCGTAAGCCTCCCCCATACGCTTGTGGCGGGCGGCCCAACCCGCTTTCACTCGGTGCAAAATGCGCTGAAAGCCATTGCCGGCGACGGGCTGGTGGCAGTCCACGACGGCGTTCGCCCCTTAGTGAGCAGCGCCACCATTGCCGCCTGCTTTGAGGCTGCCGAGCGCAAGGGTGCGGCCATTCCGGTAACGCCGCTCACCGACTCCATCCGGCAGGTAAAACCCGGAGGGGCAAGCGTGGCGGTCAACAGGGAGCATTTTTGCGCCGTGCAGACGCCGCAGGTTTTCCGGCTCGACATGCTGCGCAAGGCGTATGAGCAGGATTTTTGCAGCGACTTTACCGACGACGCGTCTGTGGTAGAAAGCGCAGGATACGCGGTGACGCTGGTTGCCGGCAACACCGAAAACATAAAAATTACGAGACCCGAAGACCTGATATTGGCGCAGGCGCTGGCTGCTGCAATGGTCTGCTGAACAGCAGCAGCGGCAACGCGCCGACCGAAAAATGAGCAAAGGCAAGAGAATAAAGAAAAAAATATCGAATGGAGAAAAAATTTAAGTTTATTGATTTGTTTTGTGGATTGGGCGGATTTCATGTAGCGCTGTCGAGGCTGGGCGGCACGTGCGTTTTTGCGTCGGATATTGACCCCAATTGCAGGCAGGTATATAAGGATAACTTTGGGCTGGAGCCTCACGGCGATATTACCAAGGTGAACGAAAAAGATATTCCGGCTCACGACGTGCTTTGCGCCGGATTTCCCTGTCAGGCGTTCTCCAAGGCCGGCAAGCGCGAGGGAATGACCGACCCGCGCGGCACGCTGTTTTTCGACATCATCCGCATTGTGCAGCTACACAAGCCGGCGTACCTCATGCTTGAGAACGTGCGCAACCTTGTTGGGCACGACGAGGGCAACACGTGGCGCGTGGTGAAGGAGCACCTGCACGCGCTCGGCTACGTTTTTCCCGACGAGCCGATCATCTTTAGCCCGCACCTGCTCGGCATCCCGCAGTTCCGCGAGCGCGTGTTCATCCTGTGCCAGCGGAAGGACGTAGCGCGGCGCAACCTGCAAATCAAAACGCCGCTCACAAAGCCGGAGTGCCACGCTGAGCAAATTCTCCTGGAAAGCGACAGCAAAACGCCCGACATATCGCGCTATACGCTATCCGGCAAGGAGCTGGAGGTGCTGGACTTGTGGAACGAATTTATTCAAGGCATCAAAGCTCCTTTGCCAACCTTTCCCGTGTGGACGGAGGAGTTCGCGGCGGGCAAGCGCCGCGTCAGCTTGGACAACCTGCCCGCGTGGAAGCGCAACATCATACTGCACAACCGCGCGCTGTACGAAAAAAATAAAGTTTTTATCGACGCATGGCTGAAAAAGTGCGCCAAGTGCGACGTCTTCACCGGCTCCAAGGCCAAGCTGGAGTGGCAATCGGGCGAAAATGCCAAGCCCGACATGTGGGAAAATATTCTGCAATTTCGCCCATCCGGCGTTCGCGTTAAGCGCCCTACCTACTTTCCGGCGCTGGTGGCCATTACGCAGACATCCATCGTGGGCAAGCTGCGCCGCCGCCTCACGCCGCGCGAAACGGCGCGCCTGCAAAGCTTTCCCGATACCTACAAGCTGCACCCCAACGACCGCATAGCCTACAGGCAGCTGGGCAACTCCGTGAACGTAGAGGTAGTACGCTTTTTTGCGCAGCAGCTGCTGAAGAGAGTAGCGTAATTAGGAATTAAGAATTAGGAATTAAGAATTAGGAATTAAGTAATGACGAATAAACAAGATATAACAGTTAAAAATATCATTCCGTAGAGACCTCACCCCCGGCCCCTCTCCAAAGGAGAGGGGCCGGGGGTGAGGTCTCTACAGCTTGTATATCCGTTATATGTTATTTATTTCTCATCCCTAAGAATTAAGAAGCCTCATTTTTGGGGGGGCGGCGGGGTTGAGGGGGGGGGGGTGTGTGTGGGGGGGGTGGGGTTTGTTGGGGTGTGGTGTTTGGTTTTGGTGTTGGGGG
>JAISGH010000118.1 GCA_031263185.1 Prevotellaceae bacterium
CTCCATTACTCCGATACAAAGGTGATGTTGTCCGGCTGCGGGTGCAGGAACTCGTACTTGAGCGTTCGCGCCAGCCCTTCGCCCAAAGAGTAGGGCGCTCGGAAGCCGGAGCTGTGGGCAGCCTGCGCGTCGAACTTTGTGGTGGCGCAAAACTTTTTTACGCGGACAGCGCTTGCTGGTAGTAAAATCCGGCTTATCCATATAGTTACCCCTGTTCCGCTCTCCAAAAATCACCGCTGGGCGCAGGATATGGGCGCAGGATATTCAGGTTTCGGCTTTGCGAGTCTTTGCGGTGCCGCTCGCGAAGCGCTTCCTCCGCTTGCTTTTACCGTAACGGCGAACTCGTTTTACGATATTTGCCGCTTTAGCGCCATTTCGTAGCCTGCGATAATTTGCTGGAAGCCTTCGGTAGTTTCTTTGGGTGAAATAACTATTTCGAGCTTACCGGCCGAGGTGTTTTCACCTTCCTTTTTTGTGCCGGAGAAGTCGATAAAAAGTTCGTCATCGACAATTGACAGCTGAAATTCGGCTGTAAGCGTAGCCTTTTCTACTTGTGACGCGGTAATCGGTACTAAGGTAATAAGCGGTACCTGTACTTGGGATGCTACGACCTTTCCCTTTTCGTCCAGCGTGGGATAATCCAAATTGACAATCTTGGGTTTCAATATTTCCCGTTCTTCGGCAGCGTTATCCGCAGGGGATTTTTCCGTTACTGTTTCGAAATATTTTCCCAGCAGCTCATGGTTTTTGTCCATCAGCACATCGGCGGCGCCTGCTATGGCCTCGTGTATGGCCTCTACAAAAGATTTAAATCCAATCATCATTTCTGTTGAAGTTGTTTCAGCTTGTCCAGCTTGTCTAACGCATTTTGTACCGGCTCATGGCTTTCCGGCGATAATGTTATGGCTGCCTGACAATTCGGGCAAACAAAACGCTCGCCTTGCAGCAGGTGATATACGTTAAAAAAAATGGGAGTCCGGCATACAGGACATGGCATCTGTTGCTCCATAATTTTTTACAATTTATCGTTGCTGTCTGCTGCCTCCTGTTGGGGAAGCGGCTGAATGGCTTTTGTATATAAATCAATAACGGTAAGTAGCCCTTTAGATAGCGGTAAAGCTCCCGCATTAACGCTTACTTTCAGATGGCTATGCGAGTGCGCCTGATGCGGCGCACTCGCTTTTGATGTACGCGGCGGCTGCGGAGCTACCCTCCCGTTCAGCACGGCTTTGCGGGCTACAATGTGAGCGTCTTTTTTTCGAGTCGACTTGTATGAGCCAATAGATGTTATTTCCAGATCAAAGTCCACCTTTACCTTTTCAATGGCCAGCGTATTGAGGGGCAGCAAGCATAGCAACGGCATCTGGAAAGCCATTTCCGTTACCTGAATGTAACCTGCATCGGCGGGCTGCTTGCCGTAATTGACAACGCCCTTCGACAAGGTCATCGTGATCATTACGGGCTTGTACATTTTATGCTCATTTACGAAGCAGTAGTCCAGCAGAAAGCGCACTTGCCCCGTCAGCATCGTGACGTTGGCTTTGGAAACAGCTACCAGCGGCGCGTTGATGATGGATTCGATATTCAGCTCTGCGCCGAATTTCGGGTGTGCACGGTCGTAGGCGTTAGCGTTTGTGTTTTCCATCCCTTGAGCAATAACAGCTTTTCCGGAAAGCAGCTAAAAGCAGCTGCTATTTACCGTCCTATTTTGCAGGTGCAGTCGTAGGCATCTGTATCGGCTGTATAGCCTGCGTAAACGCCTCAATGATTGTATTTACCCCTTTCGGCACGGGCAACTGGGCGGCATGTACGCTGACAGTGTATTTGGCAGAATTGCTTTTTTCGTAATGCGTATCGTGCGTGGACGAATCTTTGGAATCGTAACTTGCCGATCCTTTTACGGTAACGGACAGCGGCCCCCAGCCAAGCTTTGCTTCTACGCTAACTTCCCCTTTTGTTTCCGTTGAGTGCTCCTGGTGCTCCGTTTCCGAAAAGGAGGATTTTACTTCCATTTCAAAGCCAATGTCAACGGTAGAAACTGCCAGCGAATTGAGCGGAATAACCGTGAGCATAGGTAAATTGAAAGAGGTGGTTACCGTATCGATTTTGGGGTCACCCTTCTTTTTTCCTTCAATATCTTTCTCTTCGTAGCTAATCACGCCGCGCTCCAAAGCCATTGCTATCATGATTGGCTTGTAGGTAGCAGTGCTGCCATCATCCTTTTTTTCCACGTTAAAACAGGTTTCGAGCATAAATTTGGTTTGCGTAAGCGCCATAGCGGCATTTGCCTTGGCGGCGGCATTTAACGGACCTCCGATGAGGTCTTCCATAGGCAGTCCTGAGAACTGCTGTGCCATTGATAGTAATTCGTTGGGCATGGTAAATAATAATTAAAATGTTAATAATTAAACTGATACCTAAAGGAACAACCTTAGACATCTAAAAAATTAATATTATGCAAATGAAAGTGAGATTTTTGAAATATCCAAATATTTCACATAAAAAACATCGACAACTTATCAACATGTACATGAACAAATAATGAAGCTGCTAAAGTACAGATAAATATCGTCGTTTTTTTTTTACAGAAAATGATACGAATATATCTTTTTATTTATGCCTGTTTTCAAAAATTTTGCCGGAATAATGAAGCCGAATTTTGGGATTCTGCTCCATTACTCCGATACAAAGGTGATATTGTCCGGCTGCGGTTGTAGGAACTCGTACTTGAGCGTTCGCGCCAGCCCTTCGCCCAAAGAGTAGGGCGCTCGGAAGCCGGAGGTGTGGGCGGCCTGCGCGTCGAACTTTGTGGTGGCGCAAAACTTTTTTACGCGGACAGCGCTTACGGGAAGCTTTTTGCGGGTAATGAAAGCCAAGATGTCAAAGCAGTAGCCTCCCAGCAGCCCCAACCGGTAGGGAACATGCACAGTGGGGATGTGCTTCTGCAACACCTTGCCCACATGCTTTACCAGCTCGTTGGTGGTGAAATCCGGCTTGTCCACGTAGTTGAAGACTTGATACCCTGCTGTTTTTTCGCGTATCAAAAAGTGAATAAAGGCAACCACGTTTCCCACGTAAGCCATTGATTTCACGTTATGCCCTTTGCCTACCATCAAAAATTTTCCGCCCGAAATTTGCTTTAGGAGGTTATACACGTTACCCCTGTTTCGCTCTCCAAAAATCACCGTTGGGCGCAGGATGTTCAGGTTTCGGCTTTGCGGGTCTTTGCGGTACCATTCGCGAAGGACTTCCTCTGCTTGCCACTTGCTTTTGCCGTAGTGGTTGAACGGGTCGGCAGGGTGCGCTTCGTTGGGATTATTTTTATTCAGGCCGTACACCGCCACCGAGCTGATGAAAATAATTCTTTTTACGCCGCATACCTCCATTGCCTCCAGCACGTTGCGCGTTCCCTCCACGTTCACATCGTAGTAGAGCGACACCGGCGATACGTCATCGCGGTGCTCTGCGGCAAGCAACACCACAACATCTTGCCCCTGCAGCAAAGATTTCAATTTTTCTTTGTTGCGAGTATCGGCAATGGCAGTAATTTCAGGATAAAAACGGCTTTGGTTTTTTATCAACGTTGAGCAAGGTGTGGTTGCCTTGCTGCTTCAACAATTCTATTAGGCGCGTACCGACAAAGCCGGAGGCGCCGATGAGGGTGATTTTCATACTTAATGCTGTGAATTTTTAAGTTCCTTCTACTATTCGGATGTACTCTTTTTCGTATGCCTGCCATGTGTAATGTTGCCGAATAAAATCACGGGCTTTTTGTTTGATTTTATCATATTTTTGAGTGTGCTCCATGACATCTGTAATGACGCTGCAAAAATCATCTGCGCTGTCTGCCACTAAAAAATGCTCTCCATTCACAGCCTTTTCGATAGGGCGGGCAGCCAGCGGCGTCAAAATATTTACTGTTCCCAGCGCCATCGCCTCCAGCACCTTGTTTTGTATCCCTGCGCCGGTTTGCATGGGCGCTACTACCGCCGCAGCCGATTTCAAAATCACAAAAGGATCTTCAACAAATCCCGTAACGGTAATATTGGCATACTTACGCGCCAGCTTTACAATTTCCCGAGTGGGGTAAGCGCCCACCACAATAAGCGGAACTTGCTTGCCGATGCGGCTATGAACATTTTCGGCATACCACCGGACAGCGTCAACGTTGGGTTGATAGTCCATTTTCCCGATAAAAGCTATAGAAGAAGAATAGCGGGCATCTGTTTTATCGTAATCAAGCAACCTCGCATTTACGCCGTGCGGCAGCAGGCAGGCATTCCCGTGAGCTTTCCAGTAGCTGCACTCCTGCCAGTTAAACAGCATCGTTGCGTACGCGCGCTCCACCCAATACTTCTCATACCGCAGCAATCTACCGCTTTCAACTTGATAAATCAATTTCCAAAAAAAAGAGGACACCTTTTCTACAGCTCGTTTATAGTTAATAGCAATCGAATCAACCATATCGAACACAATACGGCAGTCCGCTGGCGCTTTTTTCAAATACTTCATTGAACGACATAATGAACCGATTACAATATCCTGACGGGGCAGTAAATCATCAACTACGCGCTGTACTTTGTGAAAGTAAAAATAACCTACTTGCAAGGGTTGACGGGTAAAGATGGCGCAAAAGGCATTCCACAGGTAGCGCCAGCGCGGAATGGCGATATACTTGAAGTAAGAGGAATGGGTTTGAAAAAAATTCTGCTCTTCCGGAGATAGCCTATCGTCGGATATAGCAACTATGCTTAACCGGTAATGCCTGTGAAGAATTTCGATGAGGTTTTTCCGGTGGTTCGCATACCCGCCTACCACCGGAAATATTTTCCGCGGTAAAATCAGCAGGCATTGTTTTTTTAGGTCGCCACGAAAGAGCCTGTCGTCGGCAGATGGCTCGAATAAAATTTTGTCAAGATTTTGTTGGTAGGCCATGATAAAAAAAACATTTATTATTATTAGATATTAGTTGTTATCGTCAAATATTGTGGCTATTCTTTGTGGTGAATGTGTCGTGCATAATTTGCGCCACCGCTTCCCATTGAAGGTGTTTCTCCAAGTGACATTTTCGGAGATTTTGATCCACCGGAAAAGCTTCAATATCTTTCAGCGCCTGCGTCAGCTGCTTTTCGCTCTGCGGGTCTATCAGCAAGGCGCACCCGCCTGCAACTTCCGGAATAGACGTACAGTTGGACGCAATGACGTTGGCGTTGCAAAACAGCGCCTCAATGACAGGCTTGCCAAACCCCTCCTGCAGGGATAAAAACAGAAACGCTCTACACCGAGAGTAGTAATCAATAATTTCCTCATCCCGCAAATTGTTTTTCAGGATTACGATATGCTCCGAAGCATGGCTGCGCAGGTAGGAATGATCGGGAACTCCGGCAATGTATAAATCGGTAGCGGGCAAAAACTTTTTAAAGTAGCTGATGACAAACAAAAGGTTTTTGCTCGGCGTATCGCCCGATAGGGTGAAGTAAAAAGGCGGCGCTGCCGGTTTGTCGGCAGGCAGCGGCGTTTGCCGGTATGCAATTGCCTTTGCGCGAAATGCTTTATCGATACAGTTTACGGCAACGGTAACATTTTGCAGGGACAGCTTCTTTTCAATTTCCAGCTTTGAGTACTCCGATACGGTAAAGCAATATTTTACCTTCCGCTTGCCAAGCAGCAGGCAGTACTTGCGGTAGATGCGCCCTATTTTTTGCGCAATGCTTGACTTTCCCGTGAGGCGGTTCCAAAATATCAGGTCGTGAACGGTTACTGCCAATTTCGTTTTTCGCCGCAGAAGCAGGGGGAATGTATTGTACGGCGACCAAAATACATCCGGCTTGTCCTTGTAGGATTGTAAAGCCAGAAAAATTTGTTCGCCAAGAATAAAGTTGCCCGTTTTTATACGCTTTATGGCGACATTGGGCGTTTGCTTCACGGCGTGGGACAGCTCCCTGTCCACGTAGAGAATATAGCGGTTGCGCGTATCTTTTTCCAAAAGACACCGCGTGATTTCTCTACAGTAGCGGGCCATGCCTCTCATGGAGCTGTTGGCTAAGCGATAATCTATGCCTATAGTCATAACTTATTTATGGTTTCAGCTAATTGTGTAATAGCGCGCTCAAGCGTAAAGCTGCGCTCAAATATTTGCCGGGATTTTTGCCCCATTTCCGGTATTACTTCCGGATTTTTGGCCAGCTTTTCAGCTGCCGCTACCATCGCCTCCGCTGTTTTGGGAATAACCAGACCATTTACGCCGTCAAATACCATTTCTCCGACACCTCCAACGCCTGTAGTAACAACAGGCATAGCATACCGTAAAGCGTCAATAACGCCAAACGGACAATTTTCACAGATGGAGAATAAAATAAATACATCGCTGTTTTGGTAGTACTTGCCCGTATCATTTTGGAACCCGTGATAGCGGATATTTTTCTTGTTGATGCTTAGCAGCTGATCGCTGTAAGCTCCTGCGCCTACAATGTCTATAGAGGCAACATCGCCGGAAATTTTTTGAAAGGCTTCCGCTACAACATCAATTCCTTTGAAAGTTTCTATGCGACCTAAAAATAAAAAGCGCACGGGTAGCTTTACCTTTCTTTCGGGACTGACAGCATCAGGAAGTCCATTATGAATACAAACCGCTCTTCTCCTGAATAGCTTTTGCTCTTTCATCGAGTAATTTGATACATGCACCACAGCGTCGGAAAAAAAGTATGCAGCGTGAAGCAGGCATACATACAGCGTTCTGTATAGCAGTTGAAAAAAATTATTGTTCGGCACTCGACAAACCGCTACGCGGTTTGTCGAGTGCCGAACAATAATTTTTTTCACGCCGCGTAAAAAGGGAGTAAAAAAAATGCCATTCCCGCCGTTGAGCAGCGCTATATCCGGCTTTTCGCGCCTGATTGCGCTGCGCACTTCCTGCATTTGCCGGACGAAAGTATGGGTGGAAAAAGCAGCAACCTTGCCGCCTGTACTTTGCAATTTTTCCATCAACGTTTTATCCGCTACTAAATAAAGGATGTCAAAATCGCCACTTAACCGAGATAGTATATCGGAAATATAGTATTCTGCACCACCGTAGCACAGGCCATTACCGATTATCAGAATCTTTTTTTTCATGATAGCTGTGTTTTTCTATTTGGTAGGACATGGGCAAAATAGCACATAAACGTAAGCACCGCAGGGATTATAGGCTCATAGTTAAAAGATGACAGCGTACATAAGTGCAGCATAAAGCACAAAATGCATATGCGGGCCAATTTGTTTTTGCACAGGTAAAGCAGCATGATAAAAATTGCCAGGTAGGTTAGCAACCCCAGAATGCCGCACTCTACCAAAACCTCTACCCAATCGTTATGCGCTATTTTTTCAGCGCCGTATTCTTTCAGGTAGTAAGGCTGCGTATTGCCTATTCCTACTCCCGCAGGGTACGCAAAAGCGGCTTTCAGCCCTATTAAGGCCACCGTACCCCTTTCTTCAATAGAGCCATCCGTTTTGGATATTTTAGAGAGTACAATATCTCGCGATTTAGGGCTAACGGCGAACGCTGTAACAGCAGCAAGTACGCAAAAGACCAGTATTTTTTTTACCCGGAGTACTTTGAATAGCCCGCATAGCGCTATAAACATTAATATCACTAACATTGCCGCCCTTGATGTGGTTAGCAAAACATCCAGCAATCCCATTAGTAAAAAAACATTCGTCTTTTTCTTAAATTTGTATATCTTGCCTATCACCATGAAAATTAATAATAGACCAAGCATTTTTAGAGCAAAATAGTTAGGATCGTGAACAAATCCAATGGCGCGAGGTAATCCGTCATGACCTAAATAGATTCCCGTGTACTGCCCACGGGGAATATTACGTTCTCCAAAGTGCTTAACGGCATTGACTATGAAAAAAAACAGCGGTGGTAGAGTAATAAATGGTACTGTTTTCTCTAACGAACGACAAAGATATTGCTGGTTGCACCGTAGTAAGCAAAGCCCCAAAGTAAAGAAAACGAAGCACTGTATAATGCAAAAAATGATATTTTTCACAATAGCCGCATAATCATAGCTTAAATCGGTGGTTGTCAAACCTAATACTCCCCAGCCTGTTACTA
>JAISGH010000198.1 GCA_031263185.1 Prevotellaceae bacterium
TACGGGACGGGGATGGGCATTTTCAAAATTCGCTTGTAAAGTAAAATTTTATATCGGGAAACTTGTCCTGCGCCATTTGCAGGGCGTAAGGGGAGTCGGCCAAAAAAACATCCCGCCCGTGCTTGTCCTTTGCCATGTTGGTGTGCTTGCGCAGCATGAAGTCGGCCAGCTGCGCGCTGTTGCCGCTCTCTATCCAGCAGGCCTTGTGCAGCGCAATAGACTCCCAGCGGCACTTTGCGCCGTACTCGTGCTCCAGCCGGTATTCAATAACCTCAAACTGCAAGGCTCCCACCGTGCCAACGATTTTTCGCCCGTTGAGCGTGCTGGTGAACAGCTGCGCCACGCCCTCGTCCATGAGCTGGTCAATGCCCTTGGCGAGCTGCTTTGCCTTCATGGGGTCGGCGTTGTCGATGTAGCGAAACATTTCGGGCGAAAAGCTGGGAATACCCTTAAAGTTCATCTTTTCGCCTTCGGTGAGCGTATCGCCTATTTTGAAGCTGCCGGTGTCGTGCAGCCCAACGATGTCGCCCGGGTATGCCTCGTCCACCACCGTTTTCTTTTCGGCCATAAACGCGCTGGGGCTCGAAAAGCGCAGCTGCTTGCCGTGCCGCACGTGCAGGTATGCCTTGCTGCGCTCAAACGTTCCGGAGCAGATTTTCAGGAACGCCAGCCGGTCGCGGTGGTTGGGGTCCATGTTGGCGTGAATTTTGAAGACAAAGCCCGTGAGCTTTTCTTCAAAGGGGTCAACCGTGCGCGTGTCGGTGCGCGTGGGGCGCGGGTACGGCGCAACCTCGCAGAACGCTTCGAGCAACTCCTGCACGCCAAAGTTGTTGAGGGCAGAGCCAAAAAATACGGGCGCAACTTCGCCCGAGAGGTAGTCGGCTACGTCGAATGAAGGGTAAACCCCTTGCAGCAGCTCAACGTCCTCGCGCAGCTTGGCGGCAAACCTGTCAATGTACGCCTCCAGCTCCGGCGAGGCAATATCGCTAAACTCAACCACCTTGTCGTCCACGTGCTGCTTGTCGCGCGAGGAGAACAGGCTTAACTTTTTCCGGTAAAGGCTGTACACACCTTTGAAGGTGGCGCCCATGCCGACAGGCCACGTGAGGGGGATGGTTTTTACGTGCAGCTCCTTTTCCAGCTCGTTGAGCAGGTCAAAAGGGTCTTTGCCCTCGCGGTCGCACTTGTTGACAAACACCATAACGGGCGTACTGCGCATCCGGCAAACGTTCATCAGCTTGCGCGTTTGCGACTCCACGCCTTTTGCGGCGTCTATCACCACAATGGCGCTATCTACGGCGGTGAGCGTACGGTAGGTATCTTCGGCAAAATCTTCGTGGCCGGGCGTATCGAGGATGTTGATTTGCAGCCCTCGGTACTCAAACCCCATAACGGAGGTGGCGACCGAAATGCCGCGCTGCCGCTCAATCTCCATAAAGTCGGAGGTAGCCCCTTTTTTTATTTTGTTCGATTTTACGGCGCCCGCCACGTGAATAGCGCCGCCAAAAAGCAGCAACTTTTCGGTAAGCGTTGTCTTACCGCCGTCGGGGTGCGCAATGACGGCAAAGGTACGCCGCCGCCTGACTTCTTTCGATAAATCCATAAAGCAAATTAAGGTGCGTTGAGCAGATTTGAGCAGATTTGAGGGTGCAAACTTACATGAAAATATTGAGTTCTACAAATTGAATTGTACCTACTTCTTAATTCAAAATTCAGAATTCAAAATTCAAAATTTCCTTTGCCCCACCGCTACCTTCACCACCTTTCTGCCAGCCTTTCTTTCGAGGACGAAGTGGTAAACTCCGGCTGTTTCGGGCATGGTGAGGCCGGAGCGGAGGGCGGAGGCGTCGCCGGTGAAGACAGTACGCCCCTGAGCGTCGAGGAGGTAGAGCTTTCATACAACTAAATCGTAAACGATTATTTATCAGTTGTTTGCAATTTGGAATTTAACGCTGTTTAATGGGGGATTCATTACCTCATTTTTTCGTGTCCATTTCATCGTTTTAATGAGGTAATGATGTTGTTGATATGCGTATTAATTCATTGCTACTGAGGTTGTTTTGTTGAAAAAAAATTAGGTAAATAGTGAGGTTTCCAGCTGCCCCACATTCTATCTACATTCTAACTACCGAGCAGCAAGCTATTTTCAGAGTACCTCAAAAAGAAGAAGTAACCAAGAATTAGCCATTTTAGCCAAAAAAATGTTTTATACTTTCCTGTTTTTTTACTACCTTTGCAACTTTATAGCTATAGCATGTTTTCGTGCTGTAATACAGTAGCTTTTAACAGCATAAATGAGAGGAAAAAAAAACAAACCCGACATTCTACAAAAGTTGAGCGCTTATCTTGAGAGCGCAGGCAGGCCATTTTCGTACTCGCAGCTACTCCAGCAGCTGCAGATAAAGAAAGACGCCAACCGGCAGGCCAAGGTTGCCGCCGCCGTAGATGCTCTGGTGAAGGAAGGGCAGCTTGCGCTCATGCCGGACGGCAGGTACAAGCCGCGCATAAAAGGCGTAGAAATTACGGGCGTTATAGACATCACCGGCAGCGGATTTGCCTTCGTCGAGAGCGATCAAAGCGATGTTGATATTTTTATACCGCCACACGCGGTGAACCACGCGCTGCACGGCGATACGGTGAAGGTATTCGTGCGCCAAACTCCCCGCCGCCCCGAGGGCGACGTTGTGGAAATCGTAAAGCGCGCGCGCACGGAGTTTGCCGGAGTGCTCAAAAAAACGAAGTACGGCGCTACCGTAACCCCCGACAGCCGCCACATGCACGTAGATATTGCCATCCCCAGCGAGCACGTGGGCAGCGCCCGCGACGGGCAAAAAGTGCTGGTTGCCATCACCGGGTGGCCTGCAAGCGCAAGGCAGCCCGTGGGGAAGATAGTGGACATACTCGGCAAGCCCGGCGAAAACAACGCCGAAATGCATGCCATACTTGCCGAGTATGGGCTACCCTACAAGTTCGACCCTGCGGTGGAAAGCGCCGCCGCTCAAGTGCAGGACGGCATCAAGGAGGAGCTGCCCAAGCGCCGCGATTTTCGCAAAGTTACTACCCTTACCATTGACCCCAAAGACGCCAAAGATTTTGACGACGCCCTCTCCCTGCGCCAGCTGCGCGGCGGGCACGTTGAGGTGGGCGTGCACATTGCCGATGTAACGCATTACGTCAGGCCCGACTCGGAAATAGACAAGGAGGCTGTGCGCCGCGCCACGTCGGTTTACCTCGTTGACCGCACGGTGCCGATGCTCCCCGAGCGCCTGAGCAACGGGCTTTGCTCGCTCAGGCCAAAGGAGGAAAAGCTGTGCTTCTCGGCAGTGTTTGAGCTGGACAAGGAAGCAAACGTTGTTGCGCAGTGGTTTGGCAAAACGGTCATAAAGTCCAACCACCGCTTCAACTACGAGGAGGTGCAGGACATTATCGACGGCGGCGAGGACGACTTTAGCAAGGAAATTCTTACGCTGCACCGGCTGGCGCAATGCCTGCGCGCTGCCCGCTTCGAGAATGGCTCCGTTGGATTTGAGCGAGCCGAAGCCCGCTTTGACATTGACAAAAACGGTAAGCCTCTCGGCGTTTACTTTCTTGAGGATACCCCCTCGCACCAGCTGGTGGAGGAGTTCATGCTGCTTGCCAACCGCAGCGTTGCCGAGCTGGTGGGCAAGCCGAAAGCAAAGGCAAAGGCAAAGCCCAAAACATTTGTGTACCGCATACACGAAAATCCCAACGAGCAAAAGCTCTACAGCCTGAGCCACGTGGCGCAGCAGCTGGGGTATAAGGTGGACTTTGGAAAGGGAGCGGCCATTTCGCACAAGCTCAACGCGCTGCTGAGCGAGGTGCGCGGAAGCAAGGCGCAAAACATCCTCGAAACTTTGGCGCTGCGGTGCATGGCAAAGGCTCGCTACAGCACCTCCAACGTGGGGCACTACGGCCTGGCGTTTGGCTACTACACGCATTTTACGTCGCCCATACGCCGCTACCCCGATATGATGGTGCACCGCCTGCTGGAGCATTACCTCGAAAACGGGAAATCGGTCAAGGCCGACGACTACGAGGCGCTGTGCAAGCACTCCAGCGGGATGGAGGGGCAGGCCGCCGATGCCGAGCGAGCCTCAATAAAGTACAAAATGGCCGAGTACATGCAGGATAAAGTCGGAATGGAGTACAGCGGTACCATTTCGGGCGTAACCGACCGCGGCGTATACGTGGAAATAAACGAAAACAAAATTGAGGGAATGGTGCTGCTCCGATCGCTAAAGAAAGATTTCTTTTTCTTTGACGAAGATAACTACCGCGTTGTTGGCCGCCGCACGGGCAAAACCTACACGCTGGGCGACGCTGTGCGCATCCGTGTGGGCAACGTGAACATGGAAAAAAAGCAGCTGGATTACCTTATGCTGGAGGATACAGACGCCGAAGCAGAGGAGGATTGGCGGGTAGCCGGTGCAAAAAGACGGCAAAAGAAAAAATCGAATCGCCGGATGCAAAAAAAATCGTAACTTTGCGCTTTGCTGCGCAAAAATCAGGGTAACATTAAGCCACAATAGAGTAAGTAGAAAAAATCATAGCTCAGCGCTTTAATACGCTATGCCGGACAACAAGACAACAGAAATGCTATATACGCGAGGCTGCTGCTACAAGCGGCAGTCCACAGGCGAAGCAACGTGCCATCAGGTAGAGTCGTGCCAAAAATTGGCTACGTTCGACTGGCTGGCCGATATGCACAACGCTGCGCTGCCCGTTGATATTGTTGAGGTGAGGTTTAAGAATACCCGCAAAGCCTACTTTAAAAACGTTAACGCGGTGCCGCTGCAAAAAGGCGATATTGTTGCCGTAGAAGCCTCGCCCGGGCACGATATAGGAATTGTTTCGCTCACGGGCGACATCGTAACGCTGCAAATGGCGCGAAACGGGCTGGCGGCGGACAAGTACGAGTACAAAAAAATTTACCGCAAGGTAAAGGGCGGCGATGTGGAAAAGTGGAGCGAAGCAATTGCGCTTGAGCACCGCTTTATGATTAAGTCGCGCCAGATAGCAGCCGCCCTGAAGCTGAAAATGAAAATTGGCGATGTTGAGGTGCAGGGCGATAAAACCAAAGCCATATTTTACTACATTGCCGACGAGCGCGTTGATTTTCGCGAGCTGATAAAGGTTATGGCCGACGAATTTCACGTGCGCATAGAAATGCGGCAAATTGGCGTACGGCAGGAGGCCGGGCGGATAGGCGGCATCGGCACGTGCGGACGGGAGCTGTGCTGCGCCCAGTGGCAGTGCTCGTTTGCGTCGGTGTCAACCAGCACCGCGCGGTATCAGGATATTGCCATTAACCAGCAAAAGCTGGGCGGACAGTGCGGAAAGCTGAAGTGCTGCCTCAACTACGAGCTCTCCTGCTACGTCGACGCGCAAAAAGATTTCCCCCCGGCGCTTAATACGCTGGAGGTTGCCGAGGGTACCGCTTTTCACCACAAGACCGATATTTTTAAGCGGATTATGTGGTATAACTTCGATAAAAACTCGGTGGAAAACCTCATTGCCGTGCCCATAGACAGGGTAAAGGAAATTCTGGAGCAAAACAAAAAGGGCGTAAAGTCGGAGGCGCTGCTAAGCGGAAATTACGTGCAGGTGAAGAACCTGATTGAGGAGCCTGAGTTTATGAGCGCTGCCGGCGAAGATAGCATTACCCGATTTGATAAGCCACACCACCGCAACGGCCAGCAGCACGGTCAAAAGCACGGCAAGCATCACCCGCAGAGCGAAGCAGGCGCCAAAGATAAGCACGGAAAACCCAACAACGCCGGCCAACCTAAGCAAAATCACAACCACAATCACAACCACAACCCGAACAGCAACGCAAAACCAGCAAAACCAGCAAAAAATGTACAGGCAACCAACCAGCAAGGCGACAAAAAGCAAGGCGACAAGAAGCAAGGCGACAAGAAGCAGTAACCTGCTCCGAACAGGCGTAGCGTGCCTCGCCGCGCTGTGCCTCTACGCTTGCGACGCATCCCGCGTGTACGAGCAGTACAGCGCAATACCCAACAAGGGATGGCACAAGGACAGCAGCGCCGTTTTTGACGTTCCCATCAGCGACTCGTCCACGCTGAACAACCTGTACATCAACCTGCGCAACACCAGCAGCTACCCGTTCAGCAACATCTACCTGTTCATAAAAGTTACCGCACCCTCCGGCGTCTTTACGCGCGATACCGTTGAGTACATACTCGTAGACCAGTACGGGCGGTGGAACGGAAAGGGTTTCTCCAAAATGCTGGACAACCGCTTGGCATACCGCAAATTTGTCAGGTTTCCGCAGAGCGGGATTTACCGGTTTGAGGTGCAGCAGGGGATGCGCATGGACGTGCTGCCGCACATAACCGACATTGGCTTGCGCATCGAAAAAATAGAAGCGTTAGATTAATGCGACAAAATAGCTATGACAATTCAAGAAATACAGCAGCAGATAGCCGATGAATTTAGCGTATTCACCGAGTGGCTTGATAAGTATGCCTACCTCATAGAGCTGGGCAAAGCGCTGGCGCCCTACGACGAAAAAAACAAGGTAGAGCAAAACCTCATTCAGGGCTGCCAAAGCCGCGTATGGCTCAACGCCGAGCTGACGGACGGCAAGGTTGTCTTTACCGCCGACAGCGACGCCATTATTACCAAAGGCATTGTGTCGCTGCTCATCCGCGCATTTTCGGGGCAAACGCCGCAGGACATCATGGCTGCCGACACCACTTTTCTCGACAAAATAGGACTGCGCGAAAATCTCTCACCCACCCGCGCCAACGGCCTGCTGAGCATGGTAAAGCAAATGAAGCTGTACGCAGTTGCCTTTGACGCGAAAATGAAAAAACTTGAAAGCTAAAAAATCGGGTTAAACGCCAGCTTCAACTCGGCTGTTTTTCTACTCTACTATCCATTACCCTTTTCAATTTAACTAATAAAAATATGGCAAAAGAAATTAAGTTTAGCCTTCTTTACCGCGACATGTGGCAATCGTCCGGTAAGTACGTACCCCGCGTAGATCAGCTCAAGCAGGTTGCGCCGGTAATCATCGGCATGGGTTGCTTTGCCCGCGTGGAAACCAACGGCGGTGCCTTCGAGCAGGTCAACCTGCTCTTTGGCGAAAATCCAAACACGGCAGTGCGCGAGTGGACAGCGCCCTTCAACAAGGCCGGCATCCAAACGCACATGCTGGAGCGCGCCCTCAACGGGCTGCGCATGAACCCGGTGCCCGCCGACGTGCGAAAGCTGATGTTTAAGGTAAAAAAAGCGCAGGGCACAGACATTGCTCGCTCCTTCTGCGGGCTGAACGACCCGCGCAACCTCCGCCCCTCCATAGAGTACGCCAAAGCCGCCGGCATGGTGGCGCAGGCGGCGATGAGCATTACCTTTGGGCAGGTTTTTACGGAGGACTACTACGTGCAGCTGGCCGATACGCTGGCCGATTTCGGTGCCGACGAAATTTGCCTGAAGGACATGGCAGGCGTTGGCCGTCCGGCGTTCTTGGGAAAAATTGTCAAAGCCATCAAGGAGCGACACCCAAAGCTGACGGTGCAGTACCACGGACATTCGGGTCCCGGATTTTCGGTAGCCTCCATGCTGGAGGTAGCGCGCGCCGGCGCCGACTACATCGACGTGGCTATGGAGCCGCTCGCGTGGGGCATGGTGCACCCCGACATCATTACCATTCAGGCAATGCTCAAGGATGCCGGATTTCTGGTGCCCGACGTTAACATGGAAGCCTACATGGAGGCGCGCCGCCTGACGCAAACGTTTATAGACGACTTCCTGGGGTACTTCATCGACCCCTCGAACAAGCAGATGAGCTCGCTGCTGGTGGGGTGCGGGCTGCCGGGCGGAATGATGGGCTCAATGATGGCCGACCTGCGCGGAATGCACAACGCCATCAACGCGGCGCTGCGGCAAAACAACAAGCAGGAGGTAACGCTCAACAGCCTTGTGGTGCAGCTATTCCATGAGGTGGAGTACGTATGGCCAATGCTGGGATGCCCGCCGTTAGTTACGCCATTTAGCCAGTACGTAAAAAATGTGTCGCTGATGAACATTCTGTTCATGGCGCAGGGCAAGCCGCGCTTCACCACCATCGACAAGGATACGTGGAACATGATTCTTGGGAAGATGGGCAAGCTGCCCGGAACGCTGGCGCCCGGAATTGTGGAGCTGGCTCGGCAGCAGCAGCTCGAATTTTACACGGGCGACCCGCAGGCGGCCTACCCCGACGCGCTGAACGACTACCGGAAAGAAATGAAAAAGAACGGCTGGGACTTCGGGAAAAACGACGAGGAACTCTTTGAGCTCGCCATGCACGACCGGCAGTACCGCGAGTACAAGTCGGGCGTGGCAAAGGAGCGGTTTGAGAAGGAGCTGGAGCAGGCGAGAGAAAAGGCCGGAGCGCCCCGTGTGGTAGTACGTCCGGTGGTAGAAGTGCCGTGCTTCGACATTCACAAAATTCAGGCGCTTTACCCAACGGCGCTGCCGGTGCAGTCGCCCGTCAGGGGGAAGCTCATTTGGCAGTACGACCTCACCGACACCTCTACAGCCCCCGTAATCGGTACGGCTTTCAAGAAAGGGCAACCCCTCTGCTACGTGCAGACCTACTACGGGCTAGAGCCTATTGTGTCGCCCATTGACGGGCAGATTGTGCAAACGGAAGCCCGGCAAGGCGATGCCATAGAAAAAAATCAGATAGTTGCTTTCCTGAAGTAGGGCGAAGTAATGGCTATTTTATCGGTTTCACGGAGTACAGCGCGGCGGAATGTGGGAGCAGCTGCACGGAGATAGCCTCCCTTGCTCGCCCCCTCGCCTCGCCCGTCCACATGTCGAAACATTCGCCGTCGCCATCAATACCGGCGGCGGCGAGAGGTGCGGAGACTGTCGCCTCCCTGTCCGAGAGGTTGAACAGGGCTATGTACCGCTCGCTCGAGCGGTCGCGGCGCGAAGTAATGGCCACCTTACCGTCCTGCCAAAAAATCAGGCGCGGCTCGCGCCCTTCACGGTGCATCTCCAAAACGGCGCTGTTGGTGAGCAGCGACCGCGTAAATTCGTCGAGGCTGGGGAGGTCTCCGCCAAACATCAACGGCGACCGGAAGATGGCGAAGAAAGTCATCAGCGCGCGCTGCTCGCTGCGGGAGAGACGGCTGGGGCGCTCCTCTCCCCGCTCGCCGCGGATGGAGAGCTTTCCAAGCGGTATCATGTCGCAGTCCGGCCACGTGGGGCCAACGGTTGGAAACCAACCGCGCGCCACGCGCATCAAGCTCACTACATCCTCCCAAACATCCCAAAGGTCGTCCACCATACGCCACATGTTTGCATGTACGCTGACGTGCCCGGCCTCGGCGACGGGCGTTGCTCCGGGCGAAAGGCTCAGGACGATGCTCCGCCCGCTCTTGTCGATAGCCTCGCGTATCATCTCAACTTCGCGGGAGTGGTAGGGGCGGGAAATGTCGTCGACTTTCAAAAAATCAACGCCCCACGAGGCGTACAGCTCTATGAGGGAGTCGTAGTACTCCTGCCCGCCGGGGACATCGGCCACGGTGTAGTTGTCGGCAAGCCATGCGCAGGGCGACTCCGGAGAGTAGAGCTGGTCGGCGGTGAGGCGCGTTCCCTTCACGGGCAGCTTCCGGGCAACAGCCTCCCGCGGGATGCCGCGCATGATGTGGATACCGAACTTCAGCCCTTTGGCGTGGACGTAATCGGCGAGCGGCCTAAACCCCTTGCCGCCGGCAGCAGAGGGAAAGCGGTTGAGGGCGGGAGTGTAGCGCCCGTACTCGTCCATCACGTAGCGCGGGTCTGTCTGGTTATAGCCGCCGGCCTTGTCGTTCTCAACAAACCAGCGGATGTCCACCACAATGTATTCCCACCCGTACCGCCTCAGGTGTTCGGCCATGTAGTCGGCGTTGGCTTTCACCTCGTGCTCCTGCACCGTAGGGCCGTAGCAGTCCCAACTATTCCACCCCATGGGAGGCGTTGGCGCCCAGCGCGTAAAATCCGCCTGCCCGCGAGCGGCGGGGGAGGCGCAAGCAAGGAGAAATACCGTAGCGGCAGCAAGGTTGCACATGAAATTTTTATTCATGGTGTTATTCCGTATTTAAATTTTGAAAAATTGCTTATAATTTATTTTTGGTATTTGCCAAAATACTCAATAAAGTCTTTTTCAAGCTGCGCAAAGCCGCCCGGATAGTAGTCGTTAAAAACCGCCACCGCTGTTTGCTCGCCAATTAAATTTCTAAAAATTGTAATCGCTTTATCCTCGTCGTGCTGCATCAAAAAGAGCGTCAAGCAGTAGCCTACAGCGTAGCCATACCCCTCCTGCGTGAACGATTCTGCCGAAAATTTTGGGTAGCTCCACGTTACGAACTCCGAAAGGTTGAGGTCTTGAAGCTCAATAAGCGTCTTGACGCGCGCTATATTTCGGCTGTTAATGCGCTGCTTTATTTTTTTCCTGCCAAACGTCATCTCTTCGAGATAGACCGCCAAGCCTTCGTTCAGCCACGCAGGAATGTTTTTATCTCCCGAATGTAAGTGTAAAAAGGCGTGGCTCAGCTCGTGGCACGAGATTTTGACAAAACTTTCCTTATACTTTTTATCGGAGCAAATCACCAGCTCGTGCGTGGAGGGAAAGTATATACCCGGCGAATTTTTGTGAGCAATAGCGCCTAACTTTTGCAGGTACAGCACATACTCTATGTGGCTGGGGACAACCGTAAATTTTATATCCGAAAAATCAATTTTTTTGTCGGGAAAAATTCGATTATAGAATGTAGCTTCGTAATGAATTGCTCGCTCAAAAATTCGCTTTTCTTTTCTTGAAAAATATTTTCCCGGGTCTTGTATTTGAACGCTCTCCTGTGCAGAAATATCCGTAAAAGAGAGCAGCAAAAATAGAAGGCTAAGAATTGACTTATTACTCTTCATTCGTTTGCGCCTCATTCGTTTGCTTTTCATCTGCTTGCTTCTCATCCGTTTGCTTCTCATCCGCTTGCTTCTCCAGCTTTGATTTGTTTTTCAGAAATTTTTTCTTTTCGCGCCTGCTCATCTCCTGCATCCGCATTTCGTCCGTATATCCGCAAAGGTAGGTTTTGCCGGTTTCCATGCGCACCTTTCCTTCGCCAACCGTTTGAAAAAATGGGCGAAAGTGCGTGTGCTTGTTTCCTATCTTGTTGTCTCGCAATTTGTTTTTGTCCAAAAAATAGGTGGAGAAGCGAACGGAATAGCTGCCGTCTCCTTCAGCAAGGGCTATCGGGTCGCCCATTTTGACGCTTGCGCCGGGGTAAATCAGCGATTTTCCCCTAACAACATACTCGCCAAAGCTTCCGTCGGCGTGGTACACCGTTATTTGCGACAGGTTGCGGTTGTCGCTGAAGTGCCTGTAGCCTTTGGCGGTGTTGTCCTTCAAGTTGTCGTCGCACATCACACCGCCGCGGCAGGCGTAAACCGTATCCGAAGGCAAGCCGAAAGACAGCTGGTAGCCCAGCTGATTTTCCACTACCGTTGCCGTAACCGCTTTTTCGGCTACTGCCGGCAAAGCGTAAGTAAAGTCGGCTTTCAGCTTTTTGCTGCTGCTACCCCTGTACATGGCGTAGCGGTAGTTGTAGGATAAGCGGGTTGCGCCATCTCTTACCCTGTAATTCAGAATTTGATGGCGCCCGGGGGTAACGGTAACCGGCGTTCCGGACAGCATCCCTTCAAATCCTTCGGCGTTAATAAAGGAAACATACAGGTAGTAATCGCAAAAATCCTGATTGTTGGCGTGAAACGTGAGCCGCTTCTGGCTTTGATCAAAATCGTGCCAAAGCAGAATCGCGTAACTCTGGTCCTCTATCTGCGCATTTGCCCAATACGCGGAAAATAGCGCAACGACCACCAATAGTAAGTAAGCTGTTTTTTTCATAATTTTCTACTTTATTTTATCCTCTCAAAATACGGTAATCTGCTTAGCGGGACGTCTATCGTAAGGGTTTTGCCGCCTTTGTGTACCTTACCCAAATCGTCCTTCCACTGTCCTTTGGGCAGCTTGACGGTTCGGATGTTCTCTTTGGTTACTACCGGCGCAACGAGGTATTTGTCGCCCAGCATAAACTGGTTTTTGCACTCGGCAAAGCCCTCGTTCGGAAATGCGTACTCCAAATGGCGGACAATGGGTTCTCCGGTTCTTGCCGCTTCGCCTGCGCAATCCATAATGTATGCGCCCATTTTTTGGTGCAGCAAAGCGGCCTGCCGTACAATCTCAAGATTTTCCCTGCTCAAAATCCGCCAGGGAGCTACCGAAAACTGCATCATCGGCATCAGGGCATGCACCTGCGCCGAGCGGACAATCAACGCCTGATCGAACTGCGCTTCGTCCACGTTGAGGAATGATGTAAACAGCCCGCCGCCTACCATATCGGGGCAGGTGTAAGCGTAGCCCAGCAGCCCGGCGGCCACCATTTGCGGAATGAGCAGCTGCACGGCGCTCCACGAGTAATCCTTATCGCCCAGACGCTGCACCAAAGGCTGCCCGCCCATTTGCCAGCAAGCGCGGTACTCATTGAACGGAAATTCCAAGCCGATTTTTGCCCAAGCCAGCGTATGCTCAACGGGAGCGGCGTCTTTTTTGTAGCTTACCAAATCGTTGCCGGCGTACATGCCGTTGTCGCCGGCGTCGAGCTTAAAGCCGTCAACCCCATACTCGCGCTGCATATTTTTCAGCACGGACGTAAAGTAAGCGGCAGCTTCGGGGTTTGTAAAGTCGTAGCACGCGCTTTGCCCGTTCCACCAGCTGAGGATAGCCGGATTACCTTTTTTGTTCCTGATAAGGAAACCCTTGTCGCTCAACGTTCGGTACTCGGGGCTGTCGGGCGATACAAAGGGGCAAATCCACAGCATTACCTTAAAGCCCAAAAGGTGTAATTCGCTTACCATCGCTTTGGGGTTAGGGAATTTGTCGGGCTTAAATTCAAAGTTGCCGTAGTATTTTTGCCAGTTATCGTCAATCATCAGCACGCCGCGCGGCAAATGGCTTGCTGCAATTCCCCGCGCATACTTCAAAATATCGTCCTGATTTTGGTTATACATCAGCTCAATCCATGTGTTATACTGAGGTTGAGTAAAAAATAAGCTGTCCGGCAGCTTCCCGCTGGGCGGAAAGTGCTTCCGGCAAGCCTCTTTGTAAGCTTCCCGCAAGGTAGCGCCTGCCTGAACGGCAGCCGGCGCTTCAAAATCGGATTTGAGGGTTATCACTCCGCCGTCGGAAACGGCAAAGGTGAATGGCTTATCGCTCCAAATATACCGGCCCCTGCTGGATACCAAAATCGGCGCTGCCTGATTGCCTTCATTTTGTGTAGCCAAGCTAACTTCCCTAACGGCCTGCAAGTAGGGCATACGATCGCCGTAAGCCGTAAAGCCTCCCCACCAACATTCGCCGGCCAAAGGCTTGATTTCCGCAGTAAATTCATACGCTTTTGCCGAAATCGGACATGCTGCGAATACGCAAACGGTTAATAGCAGGAAAATTTTTTTACTCATAACTTTTAATTTTCTTGCAAAAGTAGTACAATTTATCCTTTTTGCAACATTTATCTAACAGGTTATTTCTAACAGGTTATTTCTTTTTTTGAGGCGCCACGAAAATAGCTTGCAGCTCGGTAGTTAGAGTATAGAATGTGGGTCAGCCGGAAACCTCATTTTTACCTAATTTATCTAACTAAACAACATCAGTAGCACATTAGCTACATAATATATCCAAACCTCATTACCTTACTTTTTTCGTGGCCATTTCATCGTTTTAATGAGGTAATAAGGTATTGTTATGTTTATTAATTCATTGCTACTGAGGTTGTTTTGTTAGATAAATTAGGTAAAACCGAGCGTAGCGAGTTCACGAACACTTTAAAATAAACGCGAGTGAGTAAATGAGATTTCAAACTTTCGCGGGAAAGACGGTGGCAGGGAAAGACTCAAAATAAAATTTTCGTAGCGCCTCAAAAAAAGATTTAGCCAAAATCCAGTAGCTTTTCCCCGTCCTATAAGTGAACTTTTAAGAAAAGACGTATCTATTCCAAGGAATCCTGTGCTTGCCAAATTATTTCGTTGCGCCAAGCTTGCAGAGAATGTCGGTTATGGCTTCGACAAAATGCTGAAATGGGAAAATGCAACTCAAGCTAAAGTTGTTTTCGAAATACCAAGTGTGCGACCTGTTCTTGTTACGCAAATATTACTTCGTTTATTTACAGCATCCCTAAGTGATGATCAATTCAAAACGCTCAGCTTTTCCCGTACTGCTGCTCGTAGTATTTTTCGTACTCGCCGCTTACCACGCGCTCCAGCCACGCCTGATTGGCGAGGTACCAGTCCACCGTTTTTTCCAGCCCCTGCTCAAAGGTTACGGAAGGCTTCCAGCCCAGCTCACGCTGAATTTTTGAGGCGTCAATGGCGTAGCGCAGGTCGTGCCCGGCGCGGTCGGTAACGTAGGTAATCTGCTTGGCCGACGTTCCCTCCGGTCGCCCCAGCTTTTTGTCCATGAGCGCGCACAGCAGCCTTATCAGCGCAATGTTTGTCCACTCGTTGTGCCCGCCAATGTTGTAGGTCTCGCCGATTTTCCCCTCATGAAACACAAGGTCAATGGCGGCGGCGTGGTCTTCCACGTAAAGCCAGTCGCGCACGTTCTCTCCCTTACCGTAAATGGGGATAGGCTTGCCCGTCCTGATATTGTTGATGGCAAGCGGGATGAGCTTTTCCGGAAAATGGTTGGGGCCGTAGTTGTTGGAGCAGTTCGTTATCACCACGGGTAGCCCGTAGGTATCGCTGTAGGCGCGCACCAGATGGTCGGAGCCGGCTTTGGAGGCCGAGTACGGGCTGTGGGGAGCGTACTTGGTATCCTCGGTAAAGAAGCCTGTTGCGCCCAGCGCTCCGTACACCTCGTCGGTAGAAATGTGGTAAAATCTTTTACCGGCAAAATCGCCACTCCACGCGCTTTTGGCCGCATTGAGCAGCGTTACCGTCCCCACAATGTTGGTGCGGATAAACTCCATCGGGTTGGCGATGGAGCGGTCAACGTGCGACTCGGCGGCCAGGTGAAGCACGCCGGCTATGCGGTGTTCGGCAAAAACCTGCCGCAGCAGCTCGGCATCGCAAATATCGCCCTTCACAAAGCGGTAATTTGGCGCTCCTTTTACGTCGGCGAGGTTTTCCAGATTTCCGGCGTACGTCAGCTTATCGTAGTTGATAACGCCGTACTCCGGATACTTCCTTACCAAGCGGCGCACCACGTGCGAGCCAATAAACCCGGCGCCTCCGGTGATGAGAATGTTTTTCATGCTAATTAGTGTCTTTCTATAAAGTCGTGCTTTTTCAGTTTTTGTGCATTGACATCCGTAATTATTAATTGTTAATTGTTAATTGTTAATTGTTAATTACAAAAAGAGGTCTATCAGCCCTTCGGGCAGCGCTACGCTAACAATTTCCCTTTTTTTATCCACCGAAGTAATGAAGCGCGGATTGTCGGGGATAAGTATTTCCCGCCCCTGCTCCGTTGTGAGCTGTAGCACCGGATTACCCGGATAGTCAAGCCGCCGGGTAAGCTTTCCTACAGCGCCAAATGCGGCATCTTCAAACGTATAGCCCATCAGCGCTTCGCTTTCGGCAGGCTGCGTTACTGCTGTTTTGTCCTTTGCCGTTTGCGCTACAAAAATCTCCTTCCCTACCAGCTCCTGCGCCAGCGCTTCCCGCTCCATATCGTCGAACACAACCACAAATTTGCCATTTTTTTCGGCGATGCTCTTAAGGTAGAAAGGCACGTTCAACCCTTCAACGCTAACGAATACCGGCGTTTTTTTCGACAGCTTCGGGTTATCGCCGTACAGCGTGAGCAGGAGCTCGCCATGCGCTCCGAATGTTTTTTGCAGCCTGCCGACCGCTATCAAGTTCATAATGAAAAGCAGCTAAAGAAATTGAACATTTGGGTTAGGTGAGAAAAGCAAAAAAACGCCCTGCGTATTCCTGCGCACAGCGTTTTTTTAGACACTACTATTGTGATGCGCGGCTACTCCGCTGCCGTGCTTTCGGGGGCAGGAGCAGGGGTTGCCTCAGCTTCGGTAGCAGTAGTAGCTGCTGCGGCGGCTGCTTTCGCGGCCAGCGCTGCTTTTTTCTTTGCCACATCCTCGGCCTTAGCTTCCTTAACTCTTATTTCAGCGCCCAAACGGCTCTTACTACGATCAATTTTTACTTTATCCAATAAGTTCTTTTTCGTCGAAATTTTCAACTTTTTGTCAGCTATCCAAGCCTGAAACTTTTGCTCAGCAGCTTCCGGAGTCAGCGCACCCTTCTTGATACCGCCGTCGAGATGCTTTCTTAGCAGCACCCCTTTGTACGACAGTATAGCGCGTGTGGTTTCGGTTGGCTGAGCGCCCTTATTGAGCCAATCCAGCGCGCTATCGAAGTCAAGCTCGATAGTAGCCGGATCTGTGTTAGGGTCGTAAACGCCTAACTTTTCAATAAACTTGCCATCGCGTGGCGCCCTGCTGTCGGCTACCACAATGTGGTAAAAGGCGTATGCCTTCTTGCCGTGTCTTGCTAATCTAATTTTTACAGCCATATTGTTTAAAAAATAAAGTTTGTATATGGAAACGGGTGCAAAGATACCTTTTTTATTCAAGATTTGCAAGGCGAAAATAAAAAAAAAGTCGTAAATTTGCTGTTTGGCTTGAAAAAGCCCTGCCTGCACCCCCAAAGCGAGCGCAAACAGGTGGAGGTAGAGAGCTTGCGTAAGCTTCTGATTTAGGTTTATTTTCATCATTTGAACGCAATAAAAAAATGGCAAATAGCAGCTCAAAAGATTGTCGTATTATTTTTATGGGAACGCCGGAATTTGCCGTAGCGTCGCTGCAAGCGCTGGTTGAAGCCGGGCACAGGGTTGTTGCGGTGGTTACCCAGCCCGATAAGCCCGCAGGGCGCGGCTTGCAGCTACAGGCATCGGCGGTGAAGCGCTATGCGCTGGAGCAGAAAATTCCGGTGCTGCAGCCGGCTAAAATGAAAGATGAAGATTTTCTGCGCGAGCTGCAGCAGCTTAACGCCGACCTGTTTATTGTAGCTGCCTTCCGTATGCTGCCGGAGGTGGTGTGGCGTATGCCCCGCCTCGGCACGTTCAACCTTCATGCCTCGCTGCTGCCGCAGTACCGCGGCGCGGCGCCTATCAGCTGGGCAATTATCAACGGCGAAACCGAAACCGGAGTAACAACTTTTTTCATTGATGAAAATATTGATACAGGTAAAATTCTGCTCTCCGAAAAAGTCAAAATTTTGCCCTCCGACACCGCCGCAACCCTGCACGACAAGCTAAAAGAAATCGGAAAACATTTGGCGCTAAAAACGGTGGAGGGAATTGTAGCAGGCAGCATATCACCAACTTCACAGGAGTACGCATGTAACGCCGGCAAAGCGTCAGCGGCTCCGAAGCTTTTTAAGGATACTTGCCGCATAAGCTGGCAAAAAAAAGCCTGCGAGCTGGTCAACTTTGTGCGTGGGCTAAGCCCCTACCCTGCTGCATGGTGCGAATTGGCGGTCAACGGAGCGCCTCCGCAGCAGGTAAAAATTTTTGCCTCGCACGCCGAATATGCCCCCGAAAACCTGCCTCCGGCGGGCGCTACCCTCACCGACGGCCGCTCTTTCCTCAAGATTGCCTGCGCCGACGGCTTCCTGCATGTTGACGAGCTGCAGCTTTCGGGTAAAAAGCGAATGGCAACGGCAGATTTTTTGAGAGGAAACAAGCTGGAGAAACTATAGAAAATTTTTAATAAAGTGCTTCATCAATTTACATCGTACATAGCGCGCGGCAAGCTGTTTTGCCATACCGACAGCCTGCTGGTTACGGTAAGCGGCGGCGTTGACTCCATGACGCTGCTGCACCTGCTGCTGGCGACGGGCTACAAGGTGGGCGTGGCGCACTGCAACTTCCGGCTGCGGGGCGAAGAGTCGGACGGCGACGAGCAGCTGGTGCGCCAACGCTGCACACGGGAAAATATCCCGCTCTTTGTAGCGCACTTTGATACCGAGAAGTACGCCGGGCAAAAAGGTATTTCTACCCAAATGGCGGCGCGGGAGCTTCGCTACGCATGGTTTGAAGAGGTGACGGCAGCGCATGGCTTTACCAAAATAGCCGTGGCGCACAACGCCAACGACGAGGTAGAAACTTTCTTCCTGAACCTTGTGCGCGGCACAGGGCTACAGGGGCTGTTGGGGATGGCGGCAGCACAGAGAAAAATAGTCAGGCCGCTGCTGTTTGCCCCGCGCACGGAAATTTTGCAGTATGCGCAGGAGCACGGCATACATTTCCGCGAAGATTCGTCGAACAGCCATGTGAAGTACGCCCGCAACAGAATCCGGATTAACGTTCTGCCGGAGCTTGCAAAGCTCAACCCCTCGCTCCTGCCAACCATGCAGGGCAACATGGAGCGCCTGAGAGCGGCGCAGCGCCTCGTAGCAGGCATGGTGGACGATTTGCAAAAAAAAGCGTGTACCCAAAAAGAGGATATGCTGTACATAAAAATATCCGAACTGCCGGCAGAGCAGCGCAGCTTTTGGCTTTTTGAGCTGCTGCACGAGCGCGGCTTTTCGAGCGCTACGGTAAACGGTATTGAGGCTGCGCTGAGCGGAGCATCCGGAAAAATATTCTACTCGCCCACGCACCGACTCTTAAAGGACAGAGAAATGCTGATTGTTGCGCCAAAAAAAAGAGGAACAATTGAGGGAGAGCGAGCAACGGGGGATTGGAAGCCAACCGCTACGAGTTGGGCGGTAGAGCTCAAAGAGGAGGGGTTGGATGGCCAAGAGGTAAAGGTGGGCAGCGCGGTATTTTCCTTTGAAATTATTGAGGCCGCCAGCGTCCGGCTAAATCAGGGCAGCAACGTGGCCTTGCTGGATTGTGACATGCTGCAATTTCCGATCAGGCTGCGCCGCTGGCAGGCAGGCGACAGGTTTGCGCCGCTTGGCATGAAAGGCGAAAAAAAGCTGAGCGATTTTTTTACCGACAGCAAGCTCACCCTTTTCGAAAAGCAGGAGCAGCTACTCCTCTGCTCCGCCAACGGCGATGTGGCGTGGGTGGCAGGCCGCCGAATAGACAACCGCTACCGCGTAACAAAAAATACACGGCGTATTTTGAAGGCAGCCTTATCTGGGGGTTAGCCGCTGATTTTTTGTTTTTTACTACCGGTATGTAATTCAAAAAATTTACCTACATTTGCAGAAATATTGAGCGTTCAATTTGCTGAATTCACAACTTTTTTATTTTTTTATTTTCAGCCACCTTATGATATCAACCTCTACCCTTACTTTTTTGCGCAAGCTAAGCAATAACAACAACCGGGAGTGGTTTAACGCGCACAGGGACGAATACCTTGCCGCCAAGGCCAACGTCGAGCAGCTGGCCATGCAGCTGGTGGCGGGCATCAGAGAGTTTGACGACAGCATAGGAGAGCTGGCTCCCAAGGAGTGCACGTTTCGCATCTACCGCGACGCCCGCTTCTCGTACGACAAATCGCCCTACAAAACCAACCTTGGCATAGTGGTGCAGCGTGGCGGTAAGAAAAGCTCTTTTGCCTGCTACTACGCGCACGTTGAGCCGAACAGCTGCTTCCTGAGCGGCGGTATTTACATGCCCGAGCCGTCAACTCTCAAGGCGCTGCGCCAAAACATTGACGTAAATTCCGAAGAATTTTTGGAAATTATAAAGGAGAAAAATTTCAAGAAGTATTTTTCGGCTATTGTTGACGAAAACAAGCTGGTAAAAGCGCCGCAGGGCTTCGACAAAAATTCGCCTGTGGTAGAGTTTCTCAAGCACAAAGATTTTTACGTCATGCGCGGCGTAACGGACGAGGAGATATGCAGCAAAAGCTACCTGAAGCAAACCCTGCAAGCGTTCAAAGCGCTCAAACCTCTTAACGACTTCTTTAATGCTGCCATAGAAGATATGTAATTCATTGAAAAATTTGAACGATACACTTTGCCTCCCGCTTTGGCGTACTGAAATACGCTACGCCAAGCGGGAGGCTTCTTTGCTTTTATGCCGCTACAATGCAGCTACAACTTTCCGGTGATTTGCGAAATATCGAACTTGCCGTCGATGTTTTGAACTTCGATTTTTCCTTTGAGAATGTCGAAAAAGAAATCGTGAATACGGTCAAGCGTCAGCGTGGCCGGGTTGCCGTCCTTATCAACGCCCATATCGTAGCTTTTCAGCAGCTGCGACCCCAGGGCGGCTGCCGTAAGCAGGAAATGATTTTGGAATTTGTCGGTATCCAGCAGGTCGGCTGCCAGCACCTTTCCGATTACGGTGTAGCTGCGCAACGTTTTCTGAACATCTTCGCCGGTAAGCGTAGCTTTCACCTCGTCGGTGGCAATGTTCATTTCTATTTTGCCCGAATTTTGAGACTGCGGCAAGCCCTTGTACAGCGCGCCCAAATCTGCCAAGCTCAGGCTGTAGAGCTTTGCGTCGGCCGTGGCAGCCATTTTTTCGATTGAAAATGCGCTCGGCAGCAGCAGGCTCACTGCCCCAGCAATGCGCACCGATGGCGTGTTGAAAGTGCCTACAATGCAGCTCGTCAAATCAACTTGCTGCGTTGCAAAAACGCCGCCGATTACTATGCAATTTTCCAAAACAATTTCGTCGGCATAAATGCTGCCCGCCACAAAGGCATTGTAGAGCGTTACGCTTTTAGCGTTAACGTCGGAGTAAAACACGCACTTGCAGCTTGCCGCCCGCGACACAATGGAATTTGCAGAGCCAACGCTTTTTTTGAAGGCAATATTTCCTTTTGCCTCGCTGTTTACGTAAAGCTCCAGCTGCGTAAAAGTGGCACCCTGAATTTCCAAATCGCCGTTTTGGATTTCTATCCTGTGCCCAAAAACAGGCCCTTCGATAACCGTATTGCCCTTGCAAATTATGTTGCGGTTAAGCTCTGCCACCTTTTCGGGCAGAATAGAGCCTCTCACTAAATTATCCTGCAGCAGGATATCTGTTTCGTTAAAGCGAAGTTCTTTTAACTCTTTCATTTTTACTTGATTTTGTGGCTATATGCTTTTAATTGAATTGAAATTCAACATTCTAACAATGTTCTCTTTTACGCGATCGGTGTGAGCGTCGGCAGAGGCGTAGCGATTGCTAACCTCTGCATGGAAGTACTGCCCAATTTTTTCGGTGCTATCCTTTGAAAGGCAGCCCCAGCTTTGCTGCTCAAAGCCGACAGCTAATTCGTTGGCCTGTATTTTCGGCAAAAAATCGGCTTGGTAGACATCCTTGCCGATTTGGCTTTTTTCGTTTTGCGTTTCGATAAAGCAAACCGGCGAATACCGGACAGCGGCAACGCTTTCTTTCAGCATACTTCGGTTGATTGTAGCGTTCAGCTGTTTTTGCTTGAGCAAAAATGTATTTGCCTTGCCGATGGCGCTCAACGCGCGTTTTTTGACGATAGACGCGCTGATTTTTGCCTGCAAGCCGCCACCCTCTGCTCCGAAAACGGCAACGGTGCTGACCAAATCGCTGCCCGAAGTGCGGATTGCCTGATTATCGCTTTCGCGCTTGAAAACAAAAGCAGGCTTGTTCAGCTCAAAAATACGGTTTTCCAGCTCGCCGTTCAGGTCGTCAAATATTTTTACGTAGCGGCCTGATATGCGGTTGTAGTCCTTTTCCATTTGCTGCTGCTTGCCTGCGCAGCGCTTTGCCAGCTCGCGCAGGTGCACAAGGGTAGCGTCGAGCTTTGTTGAGAGCTCCATGATTTGCTGGCTGATTTCGGAGCGAATTGTTTTGAAAAAGCCATCAACAATTGTTGCTCCTACTTTCTTGGCATTGCTGTAGATAGCGCCAATTTGCGCGGCTTCGGTGGCAACAACCGCGCCCGTCAACAGGTTAACCGTCCGGTTGCAGCCGTCAATGCTTTTGTCGAACGGGTTTGTATCAACGTCAACATTTACCGTAACATCTTCGTAGGCAGTCCCGCTATACGAAACCCGCCCGCCGTGCTGAGAGGCAGGATAGCCTACCGACCCTGAATAGTGTACTGCTATTTTTTTAGAGAAGCTTCGCCTGTAGCTCATCGGTACTAATTTTTAATGGTTTGATAATTATTAGCCAGAAACAGCTTATTAGCCATATCTTTTACTCGCTGCGAAGAACTTGAGGCCGAAAGGTATTTGCTAAACTCGCTCTTCACTTCCCTGTTGATTTCCCTTTCCTGCTGCCATTGAATACTTTCAATGCCGGAGCTGACGGTATTTTTAATAGAGGATTGAGCTTGCCTGCTCAATTCAGCATTGCTTACCATAACGTCAATGTTCTTGTTGTCGAATTTATCGAAGTTGCACTCGCTAATCACAACAGGGACGGACAGGGAGGCGTTTTCTGCCTTTACATTGTCGGTAAGCAGAATCCGGTCGGTAAGCTTTTTTTGCTCCGACATATCGGCAAGAAACCGTGTCATCGAATTGATAACCTTCAGGCCGCGAAATTTTACGCTCGAAGCAATGATTTTTTGGCTTGCCGCCAGCGACTCCAGCTGCGAGACGGGAACGGTTGCCGTCAGGTGTTTTGTTCTGTTCGCTACTTTTTCTACCTCCTTAGCGGCAAAATCAACAGTAGGTTTATCCAGCTCAAAAACCCGCTGCTTGAGGTTTTGGTTAAGTCCGCTAAAGAGCTTCAGGTATCGGCTCGAAATCATGCTGTAATCGCGCTCCATTCGCCCTTTGATAGCCATGAGCTGCTTGCGCTGCTGGTTGAGCTGCATCAAGTGCGAATCGACCTCGCTGCGCAGCTTGGCCACTTTTTGCGAAATTTGGGAACGGATTAAGGTGTAGAAACCCCTGTTTACGTTATCGCAAACGAGGTTGGCAGCTTTCTGCTCTGCCAGCACTACGGCGGTTTGCATGGCTACAACCGCCGTGGTGGTTGCATTTACGTGGCCGGACACAGCGCTTATTCCCTGCGCCATCGGGGTGGTATCTATTACGCAATCTATATGTGCCATAATCTCTTAAATTTTACTCGTTATCGCCGTCGCTATCTCCGCTTTCTTCTGCGCCATCGCTTTCTTTCTCAATAGCCGCTTCGTAATTGTCTGCCTGCCCCGCAAGCTCCCCGCCATTAACGGGATTTCGGCTTTCGTCAGAATGATTTTCTGCATTTTTCCCCAAGCTTTCCAGCGCATTTTTGGCAATAACCGGAAGGTTGAGCGAAATATGCTCGAACGTAATACTTTCTACGTTGGGTGAAGGCGGAAGCTCGGAGGTTTTGGCAAACAGCGGGTTGACAATGGCCAACGGTTTGCGGCGCTCATCCAAGCTGTGAACTTCGCTTGCCGCAACGGCAACCTCGTTGGAGTGTCCATCGCGCAGCTTGGCGTCGTAGTATTCAATATGCCCGAATTTTTCGGCCTTCAAGTCAATATCTTCCTTGAGGCGCTCCATGTACTCCTCAAAGTTGGCCTGCGTACTTTTAAATTCATTCGATTGCAGCTCAAAAGCGGCAAGCGTTTCGGCAGCATTATCCACTACATCTACCACCGTAGAGTTCAGGTCGCCGCCCGACTGCACCATGCTGTCCTCGGTGCGCTGCAGCGAAACCAGCGTGTTGTATGCGGCCACATATTCGCGCAAGCTTGCCTGCATAAGGTTGATAATTTCGGACGCTTCTGCGCGGTTGCGGCCGTAAAAATCTTCGCAGTTTTCGTGCCAGCGGTTCAGGTATTCAATTTTTTGGTCTTTGATATGGTTGTAGATTTTGAGGCGCTCAATCCGATTTTCGTTCATCAGGTTTTGCACAACCGGCGCAACAATTTCTTCGTAAATCTGGTGTACGCCAAACGGCAAGCCGGTGGTGCTGCCGTCTTCGGCCGTCCATACCCCCGAAAGCAGGTTGTAGCGTACGCGCGAACTTTGCTTGAGCTGAAACGGCTCGTAGCCCTGCACATCTTCGCTGTAGTCGAACTTTTCGTTGCGAATACGCTCAATTTCCTCGTGCTCGAGAATCGGCGAATAGTGATTATACGGCGACTTCAGGATTTGATACAGCACCTTGTTGGATTCAAAAATCACCTTGTCGGTTGAGGCTATTTTCAGCGCCGAAATCGCCTGAACGGAATTTGCCATTGCCACCATCAACCCTTTCAAAACATCCTCGAACTGCTGCGCTTTGCTCGACAGGGAATCTTTCAGCGCGTTCAACTCCTGAAATTTATTAACGTTGCCGGCATACTTTTCTTTGTCGAAAACAGGAATAACCGGCGCATTTGCGGGAATTTCGGTTGTGGCGTACTCATTCAAAAATTGCAGGTATTCGCTTTTGTCGGCAACCAGCGGAAGCGATACGGAGGTAGTGTCCAAATCGTCCATGCAGTAGGAAATGGTGCGCAGCGAGCGCTCCAGCTTGCCGAAATAGTCGTGCTGGTTGATTTCCTGAATGGAGGTAGAATACTCGTCTGTTTCGATGGTTTCCGTGTCGTTTGAAGTTTCCACAATGGGCGCTTCCGACGAGAGGTTCTCTAAGTTGGCAATTGTTTCAATCAGCAAATCGTTTTGGCGCGAAAGCTGCAGCGTAACTTCCGACTCCTCAACTTTGCCGGTGTAATCGACAATAAAGCTTTTGTCTTCGTACCTGATTTGGTCGGCCACAGGAATGTACGCAACGCCCAGCTTGCTGACTTTATAGTCGCGGAAAATCTCGGCGTGCTGCTTTTTAAACTCCTCAATTCGGGCATCCTTATCCGCAGCTTGCTTTTCTAAGCTGCTTTTCTTTATAAAGTAAACAAAGAACAGAATGATTGTGAGAAACCACACCCACAAGCCGGAAATTGCTTTTTGCAGCACTGCCTTTTCTTCCTTCAGCACGGCGATTTGCTTCTCAATTCGCTCCTCTTCCTGAACGATTTTTTCGGCTGCCCGGCTGTAGTAGCCGAATAGTATCTTCGCCTGGTCCTGGTAGATATTATTTGATTCGGGGAAAATTTTGCCTGTCATACTTCATGAGGTTAATGTGAATAAATATTCTTTCTATTTTGGTAAATACGCTCAAGCTTTTTGAGGTTGCCTTCGATGCGCTCTTCGTTCATCGAAAAATCGGAAAGGGCTGCCGAAATGTCGCTAATAGTCGCAACAAGCTGCCGCTCCAAGCTGCTCGCTTCCGCATTTTCGGCAGGCGAAATAAACCGTAAATTTTCTTCAAGCGCAGCCACTCTACTCGTGAAGTTCTCGGGCAAGCCGGACAAATCGTTCATTTTATCTTGCAGGTTACGCATTGCTTTTTTCACTTCGGCAACCCCACTGCGATTAAATGTTTCCTGCCGATAGACTTGCCGAACTTTGTCGGACGAATGAAGCGCAGCCGCAAAGCCCAAAATCAAAAGGAGCGCCAAAACGCAGTGAATGATAGCTTGCAAGGCAAACGAGCAATCGAAAATCCAATTGCATGCCAGCATAGCCGCAACGGCAGCAACGGCGTAAGTCAAGGTAAAAAACCATCGCACACCGAGCGAGCCGATTTTTTCCTGCGATTTATCGTCAAAATCAACCCAGGGAGCGAGAATGTCAATAAAAAACAGGCTGTAGAGGATGAAAGAAACAACAATATTCAGCGCTAAAATATTGCTATCCAAGCTGCCTGCAAAAAGGATAAGCGCAGCAATAATAACCGCCTCGCCGCCGAGCAGCGCAATCCACGATAGTATTTTTTTTGTATCCATATCATTACGTATTAAATGGTTTAAGCATATATGGTTACCGCTTATTTCCGCATTTTGGGCAGAATTTAACCGACGGCGGCAGCGTTGCTCCGCAGCGATTGCAAGCGTCGCCCGGCTGTACTTGCTTTCCGCAGCTTCCGCAAAATGTGCTTCCCTGCGCCAAGGGCGCATTGCAATGGGGGCAAGCTCCGCCTTCTGCCTGCAAGGGCGCTCCGCAGCTTACGCAGCGCTTTGCGTGTCGGTCGTTATCCGTTCCGCATTTGGGGCAAGGGTTATAAGGGTCGCCGCAGTGGGGACAAAAGCGGGTTGTGCTCGGAAATTTTTTGGAGCAATTTGAGCAGTACACCATTTTAACCTGCTGCTCCTGCTGAGCAGGCTGTCCGTTGGCCTCCCTGCTATTTCCGCCAAAAGAGGGCTGGCTGTACTGCGGGTTCATCATTCCGCCGCCAACACCGGCGCCGCCGCCCATTCCGCCCATCATATTCATCGCCACCAAGCCGCCGAGCAGCCCGCCGTTGCCGTTGCCAAAGCCGTCAACGGCATTGTTGGCAACATCAAACATTTTTTCCTGCTGCCAGGTGTGCCCGGTAATGGACATAGACGCTTGCGTCGCTATGGCTTCGGCTACTTTTTTACCTTCTTCTGTAGATTTATCAATATCAATGGTGGTGATGCTGAATTGCAGCAGCTCTAACCCCAAGTTGCCCCAAAATGGATTTAGCACACCCTTTAAATATTCGGACAGCTCGTCCAAATAAGCCGACAGGTACTTAAAACCAACTCTATGCTTAATCACATATTGAGCAATCTGCGACTTTGTTTTCGTCGAAAATTCGCCAAAAAACTGACTTGTCAAATCGTCCTGCGTAAATTCGGTTTTTGTGCCGGCTGCTTTGACCAAAAACTTTTCGGCTTCATTCACCTTCAGCCCGTAACGCCCTCCGGCCACGAGCGGTAGCTGAGTGTTATAGTCGGGGTCGTGAATCGGCATTTTGCTAACCGCCCAATCAATACTGAATGTTTGGATTTTGTTTACAAACCAAACCTCTGCCGTAAAGGGATTTTTTTTGCCGAAAGGAATGCCGAACAAGCTCCGCAAAATCGGTAAGTTTTCGGTGTTCAACGTATGCTTTCCCTGGCCAAACTTTCCCATTATCTGCCCTTTTGAAAACAAAACCGCCTCTTGCGATTCCTGCACAATGAGCTGCGTGTAGGTGCTCAAGTTGGTTTCGGGAAAACGCCAGGCGTAAATCGTTTTACTCCCCTGCGGCGACCAGCTGACTAAATCTATTATTGCCATATTTTATTGATTTTCTGATTATTAATGAGTTTATACAAGAGCTGCTTCCCGAAAAGCCAATTTCGGATAAAACAATATCCGGCGACTGTGAATGAAAAAGTCATACTCAAAAATGGTAACAAATAAAGCTGCAAAACGAATGCAAAATTATCAATTTTTTTGGCAAAACAAAATAAATATGAAAGAGAGG
>JAISGH010000227.1 GCA_031263185.1 Prevotellaceae bacterium
TGTGTGTGTGTGTGTGTGTGTGTGTGTGTGTGTGTGTGTGTGTGTGTGTGTGTGTGTGTGTGTGTGTGTGTGTGTGTGTGTGTGTGTGTGTGTGTGTGTGTGTGTGTGTGTGTGTGTGTGCTTGGGAAATTTTAAATTCTGAATTTTGAATTTTGAATGGGGCTGACGCTTGGGAAATTTTGAATTCTGAATTTTGAATGGGGCTGGTGAGGGCTGCTATTGATAGCTCGCTTGGCCGTAAGTTGAGGCATACGGTTAGCAAAGCACTGCCACTGCACGGCTTGCAGGACACGCGGCTACACATCGGTATATGCACATTAACGCTAAGCATTTTTCAATTCTTCAATTTTCAATTCACAATTCTCATGAATAGCCCATAAACAAAATTAGCCACAAAGGTAGCAAAAAGTTTTCAACAAACAAAATGGGTTGGAAATTTTTTTTGTGCATTTGGCTACTATCGTGCCGTTTAGATGTTAAACCTGAAAGGTTGAATATGAATAACCCCCAATCGCTTCGCTTCATTGGGGGTTATTCATATTCAACCCTGCGGGTTTAAAATTGGCTAAATCTTTTTTTTTGAGGCGCTATTGATTTTTCCAATGTATTTTGAAAGCAAAAGGTACGCAGGACTTTCTGTGGTTACTGTTAATAAGGTTGAAAATGTGTGCGTTACCATGTTTTTTGCGCTACTTTAAGGTTGCAGTTAAAGACAAATAGGGTAAATACCAATAAGGTTTTTACTTATGCCGCTCATAGCTGCTATTGGCGAGATGCTGCTCACCGGCCAGGCGTTTCTGCTCGCTAATCTTTTGCTCGTGTCAATAGCGCCTCAAAAAAAGATTTAGCCAAGGAGGATAAAAAGTTGGATAATTCAATTTTTTTTGTGACCTTGCTTCATTTTTTGAGTTCATAGTACACAAACCAACAACAACGAATAGCACAAATTTATGTCGAATTTCTTCGGGAAAACATGGTGGGGAGCGCAATGGTTAAATTCGCTGGCGCACATTGACCACAGCAACCGCCTGCCGCGCGGAAGCGCATACGCCAAAAAAGGCGCTGTCCGATCGCTTGAGATTGATGGCAACAGCATTTCTGCAAAGGTGCAGGGAAACCAGCCAAAACCCTACAAAATAAAGATTACCGTTCCATCATTTTCCGAAAAAGAGGTGAAAGCATTAGCTGACGGGCTTGCCGAAAAGCCCGTTGTCATCTCAAAGCTGCTAAACCGCGAGCTCGACGCCGAAGCGCTGAAAATTGCCGAGCAAAAGGGGCTGCGGGTTTTTCCGCGAAAGTGGAGCGACTTTGAGATGAAGTGCAGCTGCCCCGATTGGGCGGTGCCCTGCAAGCATCTGGCGGCAGTAATTTACAAGGTCAGCGCCGAAATCGACAACAACCCTTTTTTGATATTCCAGCTGCACAACGTAGATTTGCTCAAGGAGCTCGAAAAGGTCGACGTGCACGTGTCGGCCAAGCAAACCGAAATTCCCAGCTTTGCAGAGGTCGTTGGGCTGCCGTCCGGCAAGCCGGGAGCCAAGGCCAAAGCCAAGTCCAAAGTTAAGGCCAAAGCCGAAGCTGAGGCAAACCCGCCGGCGGCTGACGCCGAAGCCGCGCTTCGCTCCGTTGATTTCTCTGCGCTCACCCCCATTGCCGACGCGCTGGTACAGCTGCTGCCCGATAAGCCGGTGTTCTACCAGCAGGCCGGAAATTTCAGGGACAAGTACGCGCTGCTGCTGCGCAAAGCCGGCAAAAATGCCCAGCGGATACTCGCCAGCAAAGCTTCGCTTGGCGCTTTTTTCAGCTTGCTACCCGCCTTGGAGCGTGCGGCCTCTATGGGGGGAGCAACCGCAAGCCTTATTACCCACCACACAAAAATACAGCTGTCGGTAAGCGGCGACAGCAAGCCCGCCATGCTGCTCGACGGCAAGAGAGAGCCCATTTCGCTCGAGGAGTTTATCCCCGCGCTGTGGGCTATTCCGGCGGCGCACCTGTGCGATTACCAGCCGTCGGTGGCGGCGCTGCACACGCTGCTGCTGTACGCCGTCAACTTGGCGGCCAACGGCGCGGTAACGCCGCAAATCGTCAAGTTCGACGGCGAGCAGTACCACATTCGGTGGCTGCCGGCCGTGCTCAGCAGCGAAGTCCGCGCGCTGACGGAGAAGCTGGAGCCGCTGCTGCCGCAAGGCTTGCTGCTGTGGCGCGAAGAAACGCCGCTGGACGAAAACAAGGCCGTAGAGGTAACGTCGGTATTTTTGAGCGCGCTGCTGCACCGCCTGAGCAAGGAAGAGGGCAACAGGGATATTTTTCTGAACCTGTTCTTTGGCGGCGCCGGCTATACGTTCAGCCTGCCCGGCGAGGAGGCGCTTTCCGGCGGCATTAGCGCATGGCTGCAGCGCTACTACATTGCGCAGGGAAAGTATCGCCCCGGCATTGTGGTAGATGAGCGGGAAGATGGCCGCTTTTGCGTGAGCGTTAACGTGGAGGACAACGAAAATCCGCTCGCTAAGCCAACGCCGCTGAGCGATATGCTGAACCTGAAAAAGTACGATAAAATTCGGTTTGAGGCGCTGCAGGCGCTAACGCCGCTTGGCGCGTTCATCCCCGGCCTCGACCGCTACATCAACGCAAAGGGCAAGGCGGAAATTGTTATGAGCAACGCGGAGTTTGCGCCGTTCCTGATGCAGGTTATTCCGGTTATCCACCTGCTCAACATCAACGTGCTGCTCCCAAAATCGCTGCAGGAAATACTGCGCCCCAGAGCGAGCGTGCAGGTACGCCAAAAAAACAAGGATAATACCGGCTTTATGCGCTTAGAAACGCTGCTCGACTTTGAGTGGCAGGTTGCCCTTGGCGACGCAACGGTGAGCGAAGCCGAATTTAAGGCGATACTGAAAAACAGCGCAGGGCTTATCAAGTACAAAGCGCAGTACATCTACGTTTCGTCCGACGATTTGAGCAAGCTGCACAAGCATTTTTCGTCCGACAAAATGCTGTCGCCCTACGAAATGCTGCGCACCGCCCTGAGCAGCGACTACTACGGCGCCAAGGTAGCCCTCACCAACGAAGTAAAGGAGCTGGTAGAGAAGCTGACCCACGCAGAGGAAGTTCCGCTGCCCAAAGCGCTGAGCGCGCAGCTTCGCCCCTACCAGCAGCGCGGCTTTGCGTGGATGTACCGCAACGCCCAAATCGGCTTTGGCAGCCTCATTGCCGACGACATGGGGCTGGGGAAAACCTTGCAGGTAATTGCCGTGCTGCTAAAATTCAAGGAAACCGGTGCGCTGAAAAAGGAAAAGGCGCTGGTGGTTGTTCCCACCGGCCTGCTTGCCAACTGGCAGGCAGAAATCGAAAAATTTGCGCCGTCGCTCACCGTAAAGTTCTACCACGGCGCCGGACGGAAGCTCGAGGAAGACGACGCGTACGACATGCTGCTCACCTCCTACGGCGTTGCCCGCAGCGACGCGCTTGCGCTGAAAAAGAAAAAGTGGCGCGTGGTGGTAATCGACGAGGCGCAAAACATAAAGAACTACGAAACCGCCCAGAGCAAGGCCATTAAAAGTATTCCGGCGGCAACGTTTGTGGCCATGAGCGGTACGCCGGTAGAAAACCGCCTGAGCGAGCTCTGGAGCATTATGGATTTTTGCAACCGCAGCTTCTTGGGAACGCTCGGCGAGTTTCGCGAAGTGTTTGCCAACCCCATCCAGAACCAGCACGACGTTGCAGCCGCCGGCAAGCTCAAGCAGGTAACAGCGCCCTTTATGATGCGCCGCCTCAAGAGCGACAAGTCAATCATTAGCGACCTGCCCGAAAAAATCGAAATCGACAGCTTTGCGTACCTGGCAAAGGCGCAGGCCGGACTGTACAAGAAAACGCTGCACGAAGCCATGAAATCCATTGAGGCCATTGAAGAAACCGACAGCAAATCGCTGTTTGTGCGGCAAGGGCTGGTGCTGCAAATGATTTTGGCGCTCAAGCAAATCTGCAACCACCCCACGCACTTTTTGAAAAACAACGTGCTCGACGCAAGCCTTTCGGGCAAGATGGACCTGCTCTTCGAGAAGCTGAGCAGCATTGTGGAGGCAAACGAGAAGGTGCTTATCTTTACGCAGTTCACCGAAATGGGCAGCCTGCTGCAGCGCTTTATTGCCGAGCGCTTTGGCGAAAAGCCGCTGTTCTACCACGGCGGCTGCACCCTGAAGCAGCGCCGCGCAATGGTGGACACCTTCCAGTCCGGCCACGCCGACAAGCTGTTTATCCTTTCGCTCAAAGCCGCCGGCACGGGGCTTAACCTCACGGCCGCCAGCCACGTCATCCACTACGACCTCTGGTGGAACCCCGCCGTAGAGGCGCAGGCCACCGACCGCGCCTACCGCATCGGGCAAAAAAACAACGTGATGGTGCACCGCTTCATCACCAAAGGAACGTTCGAGGAGCGCATCAACGAGATGATACAGCGCAAGAAAAACCTTGCCGACCTCACCATCTCCACCGGCGAGAGCTGGATTGGCAACTTCAGCAACAAGGAGCTCAGGGAAATATTTGAGCTGGGAAAAGCGTAAGGAAAAAGGATGGGGAAAAAGAAATGAAATCCAAAGGTTGGTATCAACAATAATTTTCATTTGGAATATCTTACCGCGCTGACTTCTTGCATTATTTCTTCGCCTGACAAATCAGCATTTTGCGGGCTAAATCTTTTTTTGAGGTGCTATTGACACGAGCGAAAAATGTGCGAAAGTAAACACCCGGGCAGTTAGCAACATTTCGTCAATAGCGGTTATGAGTGGCATTAGTAAAAACCTTGATTTGTCTGTAACAGCAACCTTAGTCGCGCGAAAAACATGGCAACACGGGTCTTTCAAATTGTCGCTTTTGCTCATTCCGTAGGAATGAATCGCTCGGTAGAAAAGGCAACGTTCCGGTGCTTGTCGGCATCCCGGAGGGATGCATCCCTCCGGGATGCCAAAGAGGGATGCCATTCGTGTTCTCTACCGAGCGAATAATCCCTACGAGATTATTTAGGGTCTGCTGAAAAAGTAATAATTTTCTATAAATCAGCATATTATGCATTATTTTCGTGATATAAGTGTAAGTAAATATGACAAAAGCGCTCAAAAGCCTTGCACTTGAAAAATTCGGTGATGCCCATATCCCTATTGATATGAAAATATATTTTGCCCGTAGGGCATTCATATCAATAGAACAGCGTATCGGCAAGTTCGCTTTATTGCCC
>JAISGH010000203.1 GCA_031263185.1 Prevotellaceae bacterium
ACACACACACACACACACACACACACACACACACACACACACACACACACACACACACACACACACACACACTGCTCAACAAGTTACGTAGCACATAGTATTTTTTTCTCAAATATACAAGTATTCCAAGTAAAAAGTTTTACGAAACTTTTTACTTGGAATTTTTTTTTGCGTAAACTCCACCTTAACAATTTTGACAAAAACCTAACAATAAATATAAATAATCATGGGTAAATTAATTAAGTATTTTTACAAGAACCGGAACAATAAATTGTTTTGGTGGGGTAATAAGTGGGGTAAGCTTGTTACGAATAAATTACCGACACCTATTAAAAGGTTAATAGATGCTTACCTATATCGGTATGTTAAAAAAGATTTTGTTTTCCATTCATCTCAGCAGCCATTTACCGACATCTACAAATTAAATTTTTGGAATTCGGAAGAGTCAAAATCAGGTACAGGTTCGACAATAAAAGCTACGGTTATGATACGTAAACATCTACCTTTAATTATTGAAAGATACGCTATCCGCTCAATGTTAGATGTGCCTTGTGGAGATTATAACTGGATGCGAGCAGTAGAAAAAAAATGTCATTATATCGGAGGGGATATTGTTCCCGAGTTGATAGAAAACAATCAAAAGCTATACGCTTCCGATAACGTTCAATTCAAACTGATAGATATTATTAAAGACACATTGCCTGCAGTTGACCTGATTTTTTGCAAAGATTGCTTGCAGCACCTAAGCTACGCAAACGTGCACAAGGCGCTTTGGAATTTCAAAAGTAGCAATTCAAAATACCTGATGGTAACGTCCTACTCTAAAACATGGCTTAACCATGATATTGAAAATGGCGATTATAGACCTTTAAATTTAAGAAAATCACCTTTCCGCTTGCCTAAACCGCTGCTACGAGTCACAGAAGAACATGGTTTTGGATATAATGAGATTGATAAAGCTATGCACTTGTATAAACTTAGCGATTTAGATTTTGGCGTTAGGGGAGAATGAAAATCTTGGAGCAAGTATTAGCAAGCTACCGTGACGTAACTGCCGTTGCCTCCCGAAGCCCTTGGGCAATTTCGGGGACAATTCCCTTTTTCACGAACGTAGGGCGGGAGAGGCGGCGCACCATTGGCCGGTAGCGCTCAAACACCAGCGCAGCCGCTATGCACACTGCGCCGTAGAGCAAAATGCAGAGCGAGAAGCTGATATACTTCTCCAGCCAGCTTTGCAGCAGGCTGCCCAGCGGCGTCATGCCCACCATTGCCATCACGTAAATGCTCATTACGCGGCCGCGCTTGTCGTCGTCGGCAAGGGTTTGCAGCAGCGTGTTGATGGACGAAATGGAGGCAATTAGCCCAAATCCTATGGGAAATGCCAGCAGCAAAGCCAGCCAGGGCGTGTGCACGTAGGCAAGCAGCATCAGCCCCAGCCCAAACAGCGCCGTGCACAGCATGACGACCTTAGCCAAGCCCAGCACGCTCTTGCGGGCGGCAAGGTATATCGCGGCGGTCAGGGCGCCTGCGCCAAATACCGACATCAGGAAGCCGAGCATTTCGCTGTCGCCGCCAAGGTTTTGCCCCACGTAAGCCGGAATGAGCACCGTCAGCGGCAGGCCAAAAAAGCTGATGATGGCCGCCATGATAAGCAGCACCCTGATGGGCAAGAAATTCCTGATGTAGCGAAAGCCTTCGCCCAGCTCCTCCAGCATACGCCCGCCGCTCTTGCGATAATTTTTTGGGGTAATCCGCATCCGGAGCATGGCTCCAATGACGGCTATGTAGCTCAGCCCGTTTACCAAAAAGCAAAACCCCTCGCCAAGCCACCCTACAATAAGCCCGCCAATGGACGGCCCTACAAGCCGCGCGCCGTTAAAGACCGCCGAGTTGAGCGCCACCGCGTTGCTAATATCCTTTTTGTCAACCAGCTCTACCGTAAGCGATTGGCGTGCCGGCGCGTCAATTGCAGCCACAATGCCAACGTACAGCCCCAGCGCCATGATATGCCAAACAGCTATGGCGCCGGTAAACATGAGCGTAGCTAAAGTAAAAGCTTCTATCATCATACAAAACTGCGTGATAACAATAATCTTATGCCTGTCAAACCTGTCGGTAATAACTCCGGAGAAAGGCGAAATAACAAAGCTCGGCAGCTGCACCAGCAGGTTGATGGTTGCCAGCAGCACCAGCGACCCCGTGAGGCGGTAAATAAGCCAGCTCATGGCAATTTGCTGCATCCAAGTACCTGTGATTGAAATACATTGACCTGCAAAATACAAGCGATAGTTTCTTGAGTGAAGCGAAGAAAAAACTTGCTTAAAAACGCTTAAATTATTGGGTATTAATTCTTTCCATTTATACATTTAAAACCAGCATCGTTTAGTGTAACCAAAGTACAAATGTAATCAAAAAACTGCATAAGGCGAAAAAGCCAAACGCCATTAATATAGCCCAGCAGGTTTTCCTTTACCTTATGCAGCGTAAAGCGGGGCGTGAGAGCAACCAGCTTACCCCATTCGAGCCGATGAAACTGCATAAACAGCTGATTACTAATGTTTAAAATATCAGGATAGTTGAGCGCGGCGGCGGTGGAAAAATCAATAGGGTAGGGGTCAACACTTTCGTATGCCGTAACCAACACGCTATATGCCGTATTTGTAGCTTTATTCAGCATTTGGAATGTCCTTTCTATATTCAACCTCCCACAGGAACAGGCCATGTGCAGGAGCAGAATCGCTTGAGCAGCAGCGGTTTTTGCTGTCGGCTATTCTTTCAAAATCTTCAACGCTCAGCTTGTCGCGCCCAACGTCCAGCAGCGTCCCAACAATAGCGCGTACCATGTTGCGCAAAAACCGGTTAGCTTTAATGGTGAAAACAAGCAGGTTATTTTCTTCATCTTTAGACCAGTATGCCTCATATACCGAGCAAAGGTTGTTTTTGGCGTTGCCGTGCAGCTTGGCAAAGCTTGTAAAATCAGCCATGTGCGTTAGCAACCGGGCGGCGCTGTTCATAGCCTCCACGTTGAGCGTACAGTGCAGATGAAATGTGTATTCCGTTAGAAATGGGTGCTTTGCGTATGCAATAAAGTACTTGTAGGTGCGGGAAATCGCGTCAAACCGGGCGTTAGCGGTGTCCGGTACGGGCTGTACGGCGTGACATGCGATGTCCGGTGGCAAAATTTTATTTACTTTTTGGATAAATTTTTGCGCGTTAATGCATTGCTGCGCCTCAAAATGTACGGTAAAGCGGTGCGCATGAACGCCGGTATCGGTGCGGCCGCAGCCAAACGTTGCAACAGGCTCGCCAAGCAGCAGCTGCAACGCCCGGTTTAGCTCCGCCTGAACGGTATGCGCATTTTTTTGCAGCTGCCAACCATGATAAGCTGTGCCTTTGTACGATATGTGAATGAAATATTTGATTTTACGGATGACGATTATGAGCGTATATCAGCAGAACAACTTCGTTTGCCCGTTTTGTTTCAATCGCCAACCATCTGTGCCAACGCGCTCGGCAATATATTCGAGAACGTTTAAAACGGTCTGATTTTCGGGTGTTGTGCCATTTTTTAGCAGCGGCAAGATTTCTAAAATGATTTCGTCGAAGGAAGCTACTTTATTTTCGCGCTCTTTGCGACGTAAATAGCTCAACAAATAGTACTTAATTCGTAAATGAATATCAATTTGTGTTGTGAATTTTGTATCTTTCCGTATTGTAAAAACCTCTGTTTCGGTATCATAGTCGAAGCTTGACATCAGCAACGGCGTGAGGTCGGCATATTCTTTCTTCAACAAATCCAGAAAACCAAGTTCGAGTCCCTTGATAATGAGCTCATCATTAATTTGTTCGAGAGTTGCGCCATGATTTTTGGCAATAATTCCTTCGACTGTCTGCATCACGATTTCCGAAATATCCATTCCAAGGTTGGCTTTGAGGATTGATTTCGGATTTCGCACCTTGCGAAAATTGATAATCAGCTGTCCCGAAAGCACGGTAAAAGGATTTTGCCGCTTTTTGAAGCTTGTTTGCCCGTTTTTCTGCGGAACTGCGCCCGCATACTCAAAACCGCAACTTTCGGCGGTATCAATTATCAAGTGCCAAAATTCGGGGTCTTTGTGGGCAAAGACAAACGAGAGCCAGCGGTCGTATTTCAGTACACGGTACATCTCGCGAATACTTTGCGCAATCAGCCCGTTGTAGTCGTCTTTTGTCTTGCCGTGTTCGCCGCCTTCTATTGCTTCCAGCTTGTAATCTTCTTCGGTTACATCCAAATCCAGCCATGCATTCCACATTACCGACAAATCAAGATAGGGGATTTTCTTTCCGTAAGGCGGGTCGGTGTAGATATAATCAATGCTTTCGCGCGGCAAAAACGACAAGTCAGTTGCCGTGCCTTTCCGTATTTGTGCATTGCTGATGGTTTCTTCATTAATGAAGTAAGACATTTCCAGCTTTCCATCAATCACCCTTTTTACTTTACTCTCGAAGACTTCTATTGTATTTTTATATGCAGGATTTGGCGCAATTCTATACCTGTAATAGTATCCGAAATGATTACCACCACCTTTTGGAGTTTCGTGAAAAGTTTTATTTATTACGCTAACAGTATTGTAAAACGCTAGCAACAAGGAATCTCTGACATTTATATTTTTTATTTTCTTTATCAAATGTTTCAGTAGCGCCAATTGAGCGATTTGTTTATCTGAAAACAGTTCTTCTACAGTATCCACATCAGCATTTTTAGGCAAAGTAAGATTTTGGGGGTGATTGTATTTTTTTTTCAGCGCTATTATGATTTCTTCATCTGTTTTTGGTTCTTTTTTTTGGTATTCTGCTTTAATATTGTCCAATGCATTTACCAGGTCTACTTTGCATACCGGCGCAATCAACGATTTTGCTATAAACACAGAAAGTGGGTTCAGGTCAATATGTATTGCTTTTCTACCGGCCATCAATGCCTCAACAACCGTAATTCCGCTTCCGCCAAAAGGGTCAAGTACCAAATCGCCGGGTTTGCTAAAATTTTTGACATACTCCTGTACTACATTCCAAGTTTGTCTTGTAAAATAAGCATTACAACCAAAATGCCGTTTAGCAGCTTGTTTTTTTACCGGAATTTCTTCGAGCAAAGGACGTTTGAGATAATCGAACTGTTCCCGTTTTTTGGGGATTTCGCAGGAGAAGCTTTTGCCAATCTGGAAGCTGTCGGGCGAAAGGTACATTTTCAGCGTTGCCCAGTGATTTTCAATGTCGGCAATAGGGAAAAACAAAATTGGCTGCTGTGGGTTGGAAGTGCGAAACAGCGAAAATTCTACACCGTTACACAGCGCAAAATAGGTGGTGCGGATTTCGGGGTGGATAGCATAGCTGTAAACTTGCTCAACGTTTTCATCGTTCACAATTTTCTTGTTCGGAGCTTTGGCGTCAAGCACCCATGCGAAGTTGTTTTCGACTTTCAGGGCATAATCGGGAACAAGCTTTACGGGAATTTTTTTGTTGCTGCCGATTTTCAGGAAAGGGTGTTCGAGCGTTTTGCTACGCACGATGTTTTCCTGCGCGTAACCCAGCTCCTTCAAAATCGGAAGGATAATGACTTCGCGTACGCTGTCCTCCTTGAAGTCGGGATTATCTACGAGCGTATCGAAATTGAGAGCGCCAAAAATTTGCCAAAAATTTGCCATAATACGTGTTTGATAATTTACATTATATTAAATAGATTTTTTCCCCCACGAGAAATATAGGAGATTCCCGCCTTCGCGGGAATGACAGCTGGGATATAAAAAAAACGGTAAGGCTATAAGCCGGGTTCTGTCGAGCTCTATCATTTATCTAGGCGTTGCGTCGCCGCAACGCTCAAGCAACCTACCCCCCAGCATCGGACGAGCAGCCCTATATAGCGCTGGTGTACATGGTCTTGCAAGCCACGGTGCGTACTGCCGGCGCGTGTCGCCACCGCCGCGGTAGGCTCTTACCCCACCTTTTCACCCTTATCGCGCCTAAGCGCGACGGTTATTTTCTGTTACGCATTGCATACCCTTGCGGGCATCTACCCGTTAGGTAGCGTGGCGCTCTGCCTTGCCCGGACTTTCCTCTCTCCCGCTTAGCGCAGGACAGCGATAGAGCGCCTTACCGAGTTTTTTATTCGCTGAATGGCTGTCCGGAATTTCCGGACAGCCACTTTTGCTTCCATAATTTGCTGTACCGTAATACTATTGCTTGCCGAGTAGCATAACCAACGAACCGGCTACGATAAACATGCCTCCCAGACAAACTCTCCAGTTGACAGGTTCTTTCAGTATAACAAACGACAGGATAATAGTGAACGCTACGCTCAGCTTGTCAATTGGCGCAACTTTCGATACTTCTCCTAATTGCATGGCTTTGAAATAAAATAACCACGATAAACCGGTAGCAACTCCTGAAAAAATGAGGAATATCCAGTTGTTTTTAGTTAACACTTTTATTCCGGCTATCCCGTCACCGGCAAACACAATACCCCACGTGATAAAAAGGATAATGCATGTTCGTATGGCGGTTGCTAAATTAGAATCAACATTTTTAATGCCTATCTTAACACAAATAGCTGTTAAAGAGGCAAATATAGCAGATAATAAGGCGTAATATTTCCACATAATATCTAAATATAGTAGTTAAAAAATAAAGAAAAAAATTAAAATAGTGAAATTAAACAATAAAAAAAACAAAATTAAACAATAAAAACATGTCAATAAAACATAAGCACTACCCGGCAGCTTTCAGCTACCCTAAAAATACCATTGTTGCGCCGTAGCCGTATTCGCGAAATGAGGCATCTTGAAACGAAAGCTCCGGATAATTCTTTGTCAGGCTTTGCCTTAGCTCTTGCTTGAGCTTGCCGCTGCCAATGCCGTGAATGAAAACTATCCTGCCTTTTCGTCCGGATACCAGCGCATTCTCAAGCGTAGCCGAAAAGCGCGACATTTGCAGCTCCAGCAGCTCGCCTGCCGACAGCTTACGCACGTCGTTTACCAGCATTTCGGCGTGTAAGTCAACCTCTTCCAATTCGGGCTGCCTGAAAACTTGCAAGGGTTTTGGCGGAGTGTCGTTCTTTTGCTGTATAGCTGCCTTGATTTCCTCTGCCGACACGCTACGCATCTTTTCCTTTTCGGCTGCTTTGCCGGAAAATAAGCTTACAATCAGCGCGTTTTCATCAAAAAAATCGTTTTCAACAAAAGCTCCCTGCTTGAAGAACTTAATCGGGCTAAGCTCCACATCGGCAGCGTCAATATTTTGCGGCTTATAGCAGACGTTTTTGTATAGCAGAATCTCTACGCGCAGCGTTCGGGGTTCGCGCAGCAGGCTAACGGATAACGTACTTATTAGCTGCTTGCTATCTCCCTCCATTTGACCTTGCGCTAAAGGTCGTACGCTGCCGTCGCGCTCGTACATGCCTACGCTGTATAGCGCCCGGTAAGGGCTGTCGTTGAGCAGGTAAAGTTCGGTTTTTTCGTTTACGGGAGGTAAAAATGCCAGCATCAGCTCGTAGCTGTCGCCCGGAGCATCGCGCTCCGGCGAAACTTCTACAGGGGCGTTTGCAGGGGTGCTGTCCCCTACCCTCTTTTCGCGGCTGGCTGCGGCAGGCGTGTGCTCGCCCTGCCCTGCAAAAGTCCTGCTTGCTTCCGGTGTCTTTACGGGGAAATTTGTCGCTTCACGAACATTCACCACCACCACATCGGCTATTGGGGCGGGTATCTCAAAGCCGTCATCATCGCAAATAATGACGGTCTTACCCTCAATACGCAGCACCGTACCACCGCCCACATCGTTGAGAAAACGAACCTTATCTCCTATTTTCATTTGGCTAAAAGCGATAATTTAATGAGGCGGTAAAAGTAGTAAATTATTTTGGTAAAAACAATGGCTTGCGGTACGGGGTACATTTCACTTTAGCGTGAAAGCGCTACGGCTTACCGGATACGCTTAATTTGTACTACTTTTGATAATTTTAAACTTTTCGCGGGAAGTTTTACATACATAGCCCCCTGCGGGAAGATGCCCCACGTACAGGTTTTCGTTGGCTACGGAGGTTCTTACATTGATCCATAGCAGCCCGTTCAGGTCAAACACCTGTACAAGTTCTTCGGCGGGTACGCCGCCAAGCGTAACGTACTCGCTTGCCGGATTCGGGTAGAGCGTAACCTCGCGAGTACCCCTACCCTCTACGCTCGTGCTGATTTTTCGCGTTACCGTTACGGTATAGGTTTTGGTAGTAGAAGTGTCTTCGGCGGTTACCACTATCTCAAAAGGATTGTCGCCATAATTCAGGCTTTTACTGCCCGTTCCTTCCACTCTTGCCTGCGGATGGGCGGGCGTAGCGGCGAGGTCAATGCTGCTCACGCTACTTTCTACCTCTACCGTATAGCTCGTACTGTCGGCGCTGAAAGCAGGCGAGAGGCTTTTTCCTCCCACCGTCAGGCTGCTTAGCGTAGCGTCGCTGCTTGGCATGTTAGCCAAACTTGGGATAATATCGTACTCCTGTGTTCCGGCAGTAATGTTGTATTCAGCTACCTTATCGTTAAAAAATACTTTCAGCGTATACGGCTTGTCCGAAGTTACCGTAAAGTGCGCTTCTTCCGAATTTTCCGAGCGGCTGTCTGTAATGACGCTTGTCGTAATATCCGCCATCCTCAAATTTTCGATACCATGGCGGTCGGTGCGGCGCAGGTCGTAGGTCAACGTGCGGGTTACGCCGTCCATGCGAAAGCCCAGCACGTTTTCTATCAGCAGGGAGATGGGGCCTAAGCCTGTCCACCCAACAAAATCCTTACGGCAGTCTGAGGGGTTGCTAATATTATCGTTGACACCCTGACGGAACCTTCCGTTTATTGTGGTGTCGGCGGCGTAGTTTTCCCACAGCGTGCCGGTTTGCTCAAACACATCGTACAGGCCGGCTATGTAGCGCTCGGAGGCATCTTTGGCAAAAACATTCTGCCCGTTCAGCTCCAAGCCTTTGATGACAGCATAGTTGGTTGGCGCCCATACCGCGCCCAGCCAGTAGCCACCGTTGCTACGGTAATCGGGGTCGCTGGCGGCCAGGGTTGGGAAAACCATGTCGCGCCAAAATTCGTTGGGATTTTTCAGATGCGCCATCAGCGCCGAAACCTGATGCGGCGTGGTAATGCCGGCAAGCATAGGCCAAAAGGCGGCAATGGATTTCCACCTCATCTGGGTACCGTTTACTTGCAGGTCGTAGTAAATGCCATCCGCTTCGCTCCACATCCATGAGTTGATGCTGTCGGCAATGGCAGTGGCTTTTGCGCGGTAGGCCGCTGCCTTTTCCGCGTTGCCAAGCTCGTCGCAAATGGTGGCAATGTTGTTGCACTGAATGACCATCTGCGCAGAGGCGTCCACCCAGCCCTGGTGGTCGGAAGCCCAATGCGTATTTGGCCGTCCTTCGTCGCGGGGCGTATTGTCCATGCCAGAGGACTGCCCATTGCTCCAGTAGAGCTTGTGCGGAGTATCGGGACAGCCACGCACTTTTTCTACATACTCAAAATACTTTTCGAGCGCCGGAAGTACGCTTGCAAAGCGCGATTTGTCGCCGGTTACCTTGAAATTCTCAACCTCCGCCCAGCTGAACAGCGGTGGGTTGATCTGGTTGGAGTTGCCGTCGGCAAAAGCGTCGTTGCCTGTGGCTTCGTTTATCGTGCGGCTGATGCTGCCGCTTGAGTTTTGGCTACAGTAAAAGTTGTCGAGCGACTGGATACCCGGAAAAATATGGTGCGCATACTTTCCGAACATGGTCATAAAAATAACATCCCACTGGTAAAATCCCCCGTCAAAAGCTTCGTCGTAGTAGTTGGAAACAAAAGGCGATCCGGATTGCGGCGCTTTCATGTGGGCAAAAGCCAGCTCCCATGCCTTGCTGTACATGTCAACCCACTCAGGGTTTCCGTCCAGCACCGGCTTCGGCAGCTGCTCCCTATTTTCGCTGTAGGTAGGGATTGTAGCTCCGTCGTATGTTTTTTTGCTAAAGTAGCGCCCTCTTTCGGACGTTATCAGCGTACCGTTGCGTTCGCGCGGCGAGAGGTCGGTGAAGTCTTCCGCTTCGGCTTGCAGCAGCCAGTATCCCTCCAACCCCGGCTCGCTTCCGGAAAGCGCACTTGAGTAAACGCTGGAAATTTCGGCATCGGTTCGCGCTACGCTCCAGATTCTGACTTCGCGAATGTATCCCTTGAAAGATTCCGATGGCGTAGTAGTGATGGCGCCAATGGTGAGCGTTTCTGTATTGCACAGCGGGCTGGCGTGCAGGGTAGCAGTCCCCGACAGCGCCCCGTTGACGTAGCATTTGGCCGTGCTTCCGCTACGGGTAACCGCCACATGTGTCCACGTATTGACGCTGATGTTGGCGGAAGAACTTGCTTCCTTCCAGTTTTGTCCAATATACTCTCCACACTGTAGCTTATTGTTGTAGAGGCGGAACAAAACCGCATCACCGTTAGCGCCTCCGGCTACGTTTTTCCAGCACACTATTGTTTTGGTGCCGCTTACATCCGGCACGTAAATCCACGCCTCTACCGTCAAATCCGCAGGCACGGCAAAGTGTGGTATTTGAATGTAGCTTTTGTTTGAACCTTGGGTGTAAAACCCACTTTCCTCTGCCTCGGCAGCAGCAACGGCAACTCCCAAACAAAGTAATGCCGTCAGCAACGATATTTTTTTCATTTGTAAATGGTTTATTTTTTTTATGATTACTAAGGAGATGTCAATAAATAATAGTTTTTACGCCGCAAAGGTAGCTATTTGCTTTCAAAAAGCAAAAATCCGGTTGAAACCTCAGTAGCAATGAGTTAATAAACATAACAATATCTCATTACCTCATTAAAACGATGAAATGGCCACGAAAAAAATGAGGTAATGAGGCTTGGATATATTACATAACTATGTGCTACTACGGACTTTAGTCAGTCTTCCTTTACCAACTCAAAGAAGCCGCTGATTTCCTGCTGGTCGATGGCTTGGCGCACATTGTAGCGCTTCACCTGATCATAGTATCCTTTTCTGCGCATTTTGATTTCAATCGTTACGTCGCGCGAATTTTCATAGGTCAACCCCAGAATGTTGAACGAGCGTGTTTCCTCGTATGGCGTGGTGGTCAGGTAGGTTTCGTTGGTGTTTTTTACCTGATCGGGAATGCTGGAGATAACCCTCCAAAAAATGCGGGCGCCCCTGGGGTCAGACTCAAAGTTCCAGCGAATGATGGTGCGCTCCAGAGCTGTGCCGCCGGAGTTGTCGCGCGACACCATTTTATCGGCTTCGCCTTGAGGTATGGTGGGGTCTGTTTTATCAGGCCGGTATTGGAGGACAGACACCGATTTAGTTCCCCCACACGAATACATCGCAAGCACTCCAATAAGAGCGGCGGCGATAATTGGGATAATTGAACGATTTTTTTTCATAAAAAAAAAGATGATTAAATTTTGCTTACTCTCTTTAGGCTTTTCAGCGTTGCGCCTTTAAATAAAATTTCGATGGCGCAAAAGTACTGCCTTTGCCTGTTTCTCGCTGCATAAATGTGTTTGAGATTTCCGACAAAGCTGTGTGATTATTCCGACAGGAAATAGGTAATTTTACGAGGCGCTTGCAAACATCAAGATTTTCATGTACGTTTGTAGTTTAAAATGTATAGGATATGTCGCTTGCAAAGAAAAATAACTTCGAGATGCTGATAGATAATCTATCGCAGGTTCACAGTATATTACAGAATAGCGCTGCAAAAACAGTTGACCAGCTTCTTTCATTGAGAAATTGGACATTTGGATATTATATTGTTGAGTACGAGCAAAACGGAGAAGACAGGGCAAAGTACGGCGAAAACCTTATGCCGGAAATATCGAAGAAGTTAGCTCATATAAAAGGATTACGTTTCAGGCAACTCTATATTTGCAAAAGTTTTTATTTGGCCTACCCGTACTTTTTGCGGACGCTGTCCGCAAAATTGCAACAAATTAATATTGAGAATAATACAATTTTGCGGACAGCGTCCGCAAAATTACAACAAATTAATATTGAGGATGATACAATTTTGCGGACAGCGTCCGCAAAATTACAACAAGTTAATATTGAGGATGATACAATTTTTCGGACAGCGATTGAAAAATCAGCCAGACAGGACAGCGACTTGCAATTAGCGCCGGAGTTGCTGTTATCCCGTTTGACTTTTTCGCATTTTATCGAGTTGATTCGGGTAGATGATGAGCTGCAAAGACTTTTTTATGAAGTAGAAGCCATTAAAAACAATTGGAGCGTCAGGGAACTCAAACGGGCTGTCAATACTTCACTTGCTTTTCGCACTATGATGTCCACCAGCAAGGAGGCTGTAATAGCGAAAATCAAAAACCAGAAACCGGCAACCAATACAGAAGTCATAAGAAATCCATACGTTTTGGAATTTCTTGATTTGGAAGAAAAATCGGAATATAGCGAATCGGATTTGGAGCAGCAAATTCTAAACCATTTGCAGGAGTTCCTTGTTGAGTTGGGGACAGGATTTTGCTTTGAAGCAAGGCAGAAACGTATAACATTCGATAATCAACATTTGCGAATGGATTTGGTGTTCTATCACCGTATTTTAAAATGTCATGTATTGATTGACCTGAAAGTAAATGAATTTGACCATGCTGATGCCGGACAAATGAATGTTTACCTGAACTATTACAAGGAAAACGAAATGACGGAAGGCGATAACCCTCCTATCGGCATTATTTTGTGCGCCGATAGCAATGATACGCTGGTTAAATATGCAACTGCCGGTATGGACGACCATTTATTTGTATCAAAATACCTTTTGAAGCTCCCTGAAAAGAAAATTTTTGAAAATTTCATGAGGCGGGAGCTTGACCGATAGCGTTACTCCTGCAGCGATTGAATAAACTTTACGGGCAGCTCCGATAGCAGCGTTAGCTGCTGCTCGTTCACCTCAAGTACCACCAAATATTTTTTGAAAGAGGAGCGGTTGAGGTAAGCCTCGGAAATAAAATCGTACCCCAGCGCTTTCGAAATGAGCATCAGCTGCTCAACATCCATATTTTTACGTCCGTAAATAGTGTACACGTGGCTGCGCGTACACTATACAGCATTGCCACAAATAAGTAAGCCCACGTCCAAAACAGACGTGAGCGCTGACTTACTCTTGTGGTTGTGAAAGTTCCTAAGTTTCAATGACCGAGTAAAGCTAACGCTTTTTATATATTTTTAAATCCGATAATATTTACATTTCAATTTGTACTATTCAATTTCTTCAACATTTAGTTAAAATCTCCCGCCATAAGCGCTAAGTAAAATTTTTGATGGTGTCCTATTGCGATTGAGATTTTTTTTATTACCTTTGGGGCAAAAAATGGTATCCATTGATGATTATTT
>JAISGH010000204.1 GCA_031263185.1 Prevotellaceae bacterium
ACACACACACACACACACACACACACACACACACACACACACACACACACACACACACACACACACACACACACACCTATTGTTGCGCGCATACGCGCATTATAAGAAAAATTTTCTCAATTTCATATACCCGCCACATGTTTTTTGCATGGGACGGTTTTTTTTTGCGGTGTCTGCTACCGTAAAATTTTACAAAGCGCCGGCAAGCGCTGCCCACGCTCCGGCAAATGCTGTAGCGTTTTCGGACGCTGCCGGAGCTGCGGCGGCGCAGGCAGGCAAAGCCGCAACGCCTACTTGACCAAACCAGAACGAGCTTTCCGAGCGATAAGTAACCAAGCTACAAAACATCAAAAAAAAATTTAATTAAGAATGATGCTATCTACAAAAATTTTTATGGCTGCGGCAGCGCTAACAGCTGCTACCTGCAGCCTGCCGAGCGCGGCAGCTGCGCAGGCCGCGCGGCAGGCCGACAAAAGCCGAACAGCCTCCCCGCCCAAGCGGGAGCAAAGCAACGCTGCCGCCGGCAAAAGCCGGACAACCTCCTCGCCCAGGCAGGAGCAACGCAGCAGCAGCAGCAGCAGCAGCAGCAGCGCCGCCGCCGCCGACAAAAGCCAAACGGCCTCCCTGCCCGAGCCGGAGCAAAGCGACAAGCCCGCGTACGCCGGCGGGCTGCTCGAAAACTTTGCCCTGGGTGTTAAGGGCGGCACCACCGGCATAGGCGGCGACCTGTGCGTGTCGCTGCACCCCAACATCAAAGCCCGGCTGGGCTTCTCGTACCTCTGGTACAGCTACCTGCCCGACGGCATGGAAAGCACCGTGACCGACCCCCGCGACAACTCGGAGCACACCATGGGGCTGGACAAGATAAAGCTCAGCTTCCCCAGCGCGAACCTGCTGGTGGACTTCTTCCCCATGCGCTCGGGGATATTTCACGTTACCCTTGGCTGCTTCTTTGGGCAGAACAAAATCTCGGCGCTGGGGCACGTTCCCGCCGGGCTGCCGCAGTTTGTGATTGCCGACTACGGCCTTATCCCCAACCCCGACGGCTCGGTGAGCGCAGACCTCAACATCGGGAGCTCGGTAAAGCCCTACTTCGGCATTGGGCTGGGGCGCACCATACCCAAGCGGCGCGTGGGCTTCAAGTTTGAGCTGGGCGCAGTGTACCAGGGCAAAAACCTTAGCCTCACCAGCAAAAACCTCGACCACAGCCTCGTGGCCAGCACCAACAAGGAAATGAACGAAAATGATATCATCTCCACCGCCAAAACCTACCTCCAGCTCTGGCCGGTGATGGCGTTTACGCTAACGTTCAGGATAAAGTAGCGGCAAGCAACCCTAAGCGCTCTCCTCCAAAGCGCTTACTTTAATCAACAATCAAAAAAAAACAGCTGCCTGCGGGAGGGCAGGCGGCAAAACCAAAAAAATCATTTTTTTATTATGAGAAAAAAACTTTTATTAGCCGCTGCGCTTATTGCCGGAGTAGCCTCCGGCGCTGCAGCGCAAGAGCCGATTAAGTTCGGCGTTAGGGCCGGACTTAACGTCGACAACATGTCCAAAGATATGGAACTCGACAGCAAGATTGGCTTCCACCTTGGGGCGTTTGCCGATGTTCCGCTGCAAAAACTCGCACCTACCGCTCCTGAGTGGCTTTACGGGCAGGTAGGGCTGTTCCTTAGCACAAAGGGGGGCAAAAATGAGGAGAAAAAAGGGGCGAAGACGTATACATACGCCGTAAGCATGTACTATATTGAGATACCGATTACGGCTTCGGCAAAGTTTACCTTGACGGATGATATTAACCTGCGGTTGAACTTTGGTCCGAACCTCGGCTTTGGGGTGAGTGGTACGTACGAGCACCCAGATTATAGCGACCCTGACAAGCAAGCAGAAACCAAAGTCTTCGATAAGAAAGGTATGGATGGTAGCAGTTTTCGCTTTGGGCTTGATTTTGGCGGCGGAATAGAGTACAAGCAAATTTATGTTGGCTTGAACTACGACCTTGGGCTGACCAATATATTTGATGGAAAAGGAGACTCAAAGGTCAGCTCCTTTGGCATTAGCGTTGGGTATAAATTTTGAGCCGAAAGGTGAGGGATGAAAGGCGCTTGCGCCGTCCCGTTAGGGATGGAATGTTGGTAGAAAGCACGGTTACCCCCGCCCGCTGCCAACATTCCGCCCTCCGGCGGGGCGGCAAACGCGCACCCATCGCTGCAGCAAAGCCTTTTGAAATTTTTTAAACAAAAAAAAAAAAATTACAGCAAAAAAAACAATGAAAACAGCTACGCTTTACTACAAATTAATGGCATTTTTGGCTACGGCGCTGGCGCTGTCGTTAGCGCTGGCCATATGCCTGTCGTCCTGCGACAAGGACGACGACAAAAAAGACGACAACAACAGCGACCTCTACTCCCCCTCCCAGAACATGACCAACGATGAAATCCTGACGCTCTTTGAAGAAGTAAGCGACCAGATGGCCACCGTGCGGCAGTTTACCGCAGAAATGAGGGGAACAAATGAAGAGTTCAAAGACCTCCTCGTACTGACGATGCAGATTGACTTTGACGCCAAAAAAGAGGTTCAGGTGGACTACGGCTTAGATGGAAAAATGAGCGGGTTTACCTACACCGAAAACGACAGAACTTACAGGTACAGTAGCTACGAAAGTACACAGAAGTACAGCTACAAGGTCAGCGACGCCTACTGGAACAAGAGCGCAGATATTTCGGACATGGAGGAGATGTTTAGCCTGAAGTGGAATGTGGAGAACCAAACTTTTGTGGGAACCCTTCCGAACCCCGGCGGCGCCTCAATGAAGATGACGCTTACCCTCACCACAGACAAAAAGATAGCCGGCATGAGGATAGAGGCAACCTACGGCGGCATATCTGAAGTTGAGGATGTCAAGTTCACCTACTCGGCCAACCCCGCGCTGCCGTCGGGCTTTAGCCTGTCGGATTTTCCGCTTGCGCAGCAGTACAGCGTGAAGGTAGTGTGGGGCGAAGGGCTTGGCGAAAACACTTTTTACACAGAGCCGAACCGCAGCAGCAGCTACTACATCTTCTACTCCGATGATGTAATTGATTACGCCCCCAAAGTACCGGGCAAAAGGCCTGTGCTGTACAGCAACAGCAGCTTTACCGGAAACCCGGTTATGTCGACAATAACCGTGACGAACAACAGCATGGTGCTTTACGCGAAGTGGGAGGCAGGCTCGGGAGCGAACCGTAATGCGAAGTCGGCGAGCCGGCCGGCGGCAGCGTCGCTCCTCAAAAGAGCTCCGGCAAAATTGCAGCCGGAGCGGGCGCAGTAGCCAAAAAGTTAGCCCCCCAACAATCGCCAATCGGGTGAAAACTCCGTGCGGCGAAAAAGCTTGCTTAGTTGAAACCGTTGGGGGGCTTTTTTTAGTCTATCCGTATGCTGAGTCTATCCGTATGCTGAAGCATACGGTTAATAAAGTGTCACCCCTGCGGGGTTTTGCGGCAAGGCAAGCGGACATCGCTCTCGTCAAGTTCCGCAGGGACGGCACTCTATTAACCGTATGCTTTAGCTTACGGGTGCGGGTGTGGGCATACGCGGGCAAGCAGACATCGCTCCCGTCAAGTCCCGGAGGGACGGAATAAGCACCTATTGAATATAAGCGCTATTAATTCTCTCTATTTTGAGATTTTTTCTCCGTCGTAAATAAGCCGAACTACGCAACGAAAAATAAGGAGTAGGCGCAAAATAAAAATACAATGCAACATGAGTGGAATTTGAGATAATGCACCGATGAGCAATCCCGCTAACGAGGACAGCTATTTTGGAGTGGGGTTAATTCTCTACTTCCCTGACGTACCTTTTCACCTTTTCTGCCTGTAGCGATGTTATCAGGTTATTTTTAAGGAGTTCGTCGAGGGTGGCGGGGCCGCCCTTACGCTTGGCGTACTGCGCAATGCCGCGGGCTGCGTACGCTCCAAGGTAGGGGTGGCGGCGCATGAGCGCAAGGCTTTCTTCGCTCAGCGTAAACTTTTGCACCGCTGACGTGTCCACGCTCACGCGGTCGGCAAGGCGCTGCATACGCTCATCTCCGAAATTTTTTATCTCCAGCAGCTGCTCTGTAGAGGTGTAGCCGCCCAGCTGCTCGCGGTACTCCACAATTTTTTGGGCAAAGTACTTGCCAATGCCCGGCAGCGTGCGCAGCAGCGCAGTGTCGGCGGAGTTGAGGTCTACCGGCTGCAAGGCCGCTGTAGCGGCGGCTGTTGCTGCCCCGAAGCGCGATGCGGAATCTTTTTGGGGAAAATCTTTTGGCGGCGGCGGGGCGACGTAAACGTAGGCGGCCAACCGCTCCCGTTGCTTGTCGGTAATAACGCCCAGCTTCAGGAAGTCGCCCGCCGCGCGAAAGCGCCCGCCTCGGTCGCGGTAGCGGGCAATAGCCGCAGCCTGCTTGGGAGAGAAGCCCAGCAGCTCCAGCGAATCGGCCGATATGGTATTGGGGTCAAACCGGAATGTTTTGCGTTCTCGCGGCAGGGGAGGTTTTTCTACGGCACTTTCCGCCAGCTGGTCAAACTGTGGCTGGGCGGTTGCGTTCAGCCGGGCAGCGTACTGGCGGAGCTGGGCAAGGTCGCTTTCGGCAGGTTTGGGGCGGAGGAAATACCTGTAAATGGGCGGCGCCAGCAGCAGCAAGAGCAGCAGCGCCCCCAGCACCAGCGTTCCCCTGCGCTCGCCTTTAGAAAAAGCCATCCAGTCTTTTAGAAAACGGTTCATAAAATTCAAGTTATGCGTACATGCCTCATTGCTCGGCCAAAAGTACGGAAAATTTTGCAAATCCCCAATATCAACGTAGCCAAATGCATCCAAGTAGCAGGGATAGCAGTACTGCTTTGCGTATGTTTTGCGTATGTTTTGCGTATAATATGAAAAAAAATTACCTTTGCGCTTGCTTTTAAAGCGAAGCCATCCCTTAAAGGGCAGGTGCATTTTTGGGTTGAAAAACCCCGGTAATTTTATAAGATATTTATGAAAACAAAAGCAGTCAGGCTATACGGAAAAAACGACCTCCGGCTGGAGGAGTTTGAGCTTCCGGCTATCACCGAAAGCGAAATTTTGGCAAAGGTTGTTTGCGACAGCATTTGCATGTCGTCGTACAAAGCCTCGCACGAGGCCGATATACACAAGCGCGTACCGCGCGATATTGCCCAAAAACCAACCATCATAGGGCATGAGTTTGCCGGAGAGGTTGTGGAGGTTGGAGAGCGCTGGAGGGGGCAATTTGCCGCAGGCGATAAATTTTCCATACAGCCAGCGCTCAACTACGAGCATGGCCCTGTGGGTATCCTCAGCGCACCGGGCTACTCTTACCGCTACGTTGGAGGCGACGCCACCTACGTGGTCATCCCCCGGGAGGTGATGGAGCTGGGATGCTTGCTGCGCTACAAGGGCAGGGGCTACTACCCGGCATCGCTCTCGGAGCCGCTCTCGTGCGTCATTGGCGCCATGCATGCTAACTACCACACCACGCCCGGATCTTACGTGCACAAAATGGATATTGTAGATGGCGGCTGCATGGCAATACTTGCAGGCGTTGGGCCTATGGGCTTGGCTGCCATCAACTACGCCATTCACCGTACCGACCGTAAGCCGCGGCTTATGGTTGTAACCGACATCGACCAAGTGCGCCTGAACAGGGCTGCCGAGCTTTACCCGCCGCAGGAAGCCGCAAAAAACGGCATTGACCTTCGGTACGTCAACACGGCTGCCATGGGCGACGCTGTTGCAGAGCTTAGGGTGCTTGCCGGCGGAAAAGGCTACAGCGATGTGTTTGTGCTTGCGCCGGTAGCCTCGGTGGTGGAGCAGGCCGATGCTATTCTGTCGGCTGACGGCTGCCTGAACTTTTTTGCAGGCCCTGCCAAAAGCGACTTCAAAACGCTGTTCAACTTTTACAACGTGCACTACGCCTCTACCCACGTGGTGGGCACCAGCGGCGGCAATACCGACGACATGAAGGAGGCGCTGGCAATGATGGGCAAAGGCTTGGATCCGGCGGGGCTGGTAACGCACGTGGGCGGTATCAACGCCGTAGTGGATACAACGCTCAACCTGCCGCAAATCTCCGGCGGAAAAAAGCTTATCTACACGCACGTTGATATGCCGCTCACCCCGATTGCCGATTTTGCCGAAAAAGGAAAGCGTAACCCCGTATTTGCAGCCTTGGCGCAGCTTTGCGACCGCAACAAAGGCTTGTGGAGCGTAGAGGCAGAGGAATACCTGCTGGCAAATGCTGATAAACTCAATGGTTGACGCTGCTCGTCGAGGCGCTTTGACGTAAAATTTTTGTGAATAGCTGAGAGGTAAGGGAGGCGTGAAATGTTTTCCGGTCAGCTTGATTTTCTCAGCCGGGCTACCGGAATGTTCAGCGTATCGCGGTATTTTGCCACGGTGCGGCGGGCTATAATGTAGCCTTGCTTCTTGAGTTCGCCAACAATCTCGTCGTCGCTCATCGGGGAGCGCTTATCTTCTTCGTCCACCGCTTTTTTTATGGCTGCTTTTATTCTACGGTTTGAGACCTCCTCGCCGTCCTCGGTTTTCATGGATTCCGAAAAGAAAAATTTAAGCGGGTATATCCCAAAGTTTGTTTGCACGTACTTGTTGCTCACCACGCGCGAAATGGTGGACAGGTCATACCCCGTATCGTCCGCTATCGTTCGCATGACCATAGGTTGCAGCTTTGCCTCATCTCCGGTAACGAAAAATTCCCTTTGCTTTTCTACAATATCGTTCATCACCACAGCAAGGGTTATGTGCCTGCGCTGGATAGCGTCGATAAACCAGTGCGCGTCGTCTATCTTTTGGCGAACAAAGCTCGACGTTTCCTTGTTTTTTGCATAGCTCTTGAGCAGCGCAATGTACTCCGGGCTGACGCGCAGCTCCGGCGCATTTCGCGCAGTGAGCGCTTGCTGCAGCGTTCCCTCCTTGTACTCCACCACGAAGTCGGGGATGATAGCCGGCGCGGCTTCCGTCGCGTCTTCGCCCACCCCTGCGCCGGGGCGCGGGGTGAGCTTGGTAATTTCGGTAGTGGCCGATTTCAGCTCTGTATCGGAAATGGCAAGGTCGGCGCAAATTTTATCGTAGCGCTTGCTGGAAAAATCGTTGAATGAGCGTTGCAAAATCTTTTTGGCCAGCTGCACATCTTTTGTCTGCTCCTCCTTGGCGTTGAGCTGAAGCAGCAGGCACTCTTGCAGGTTACGCGCTCCAATGCCGGCAGGCTCAAAATCCTGAATCATGCGCAGCATTTCCTCCAGCTCCAGCTCGCTCACGATTTGGTTTTCGGTAAAAGCAATGTCGTCGGCTATTTCGTTGAGCGGGCGGCGCAGGTAGCCGTCGCCGTCTAAGCAGCCGATGATGAAAGTTGCTACTGCGCGTTGGCGTTCGTCAATGGGGCGTAGCGAGAGTTGCGTGAGCATAATTTCGTAAAATCCGGGTTTGCTTTGGTTGGTAAAGCTCCAGTCGCGGCTTTCGCGCGGCTGGCTGCTGTCGTGCAGGCGGTAGGCTGGTATTCCTTCGTCGGATATGGTGGCGTTGGCCTCGGCAGCATCTTCCTCCGGCAGCGCGCTGTCTTTGATTTCTTCCAGAGCGGGGTTACCCTCCAGCTCCTCATTCACGCGCCTGTCGATGTCGGTAATGGGCAACTCCAGCAGCTTTATTTGCTGGATTTGCTGTGGCGTGAGCCGCTGAGTTTGCTTCTGAGTAAGAACTTGCCTTTGCACGTGAAGTAATTTTGAAGATTCGGTAGCTCAAGGTTTCTTTAAAATTCCACATTTTTTGGCGTTCGCGGAAAAGGAATTACATCGCGGATGTTGCTCATGCCGGTAACGAATTGCAGCAGCCGCTCAAAGCCCAGGCCAAAGCCGCTGTGAGGCGCTGTGCCAAAGCGCCGGGTGTCGAGGTACCACCACAGCGTTTTGGTATCCATCTTGAGCTCGTCGATGCGCGCCTGAAGCTTTTCGAGGCTTTCTTCGCGCTGCGACCCGCCAATGATTTCGCCGATTTTGGGAAACAGCACGTCCATAGCGCGAACGGTTTTGCCATCGTCATTCTGCTTCATGTAGAATGCTTTGATGTCCCTGGGGTAGTTGGTTAGAATTACCGGTTTTTTGAAGTGCTTTTCCACAAGGTAGCGCTCGTGCTCGCTCTGCAAGTCCACACCCCAGCGCACGGGAAATTCAAACTTTTGCCCGCTTTGCTCCAGAATTTTCACGCCCTCGCTGTAGTCGAGGCGCACAAATTCGGTGCTGCAAACGCTTTGCAGGCGGCTGATGAGTTCGTTGTCGTACATGTCGTTCAAAAATTTCAGGTCATCCATGCAGCGCTCCAGCGCATACTGCACCAGCGATTTGATAAAATCCTCGGCCAAATCCATGTTGTCCTTAATTTCGTAGAAAGCCATTTCCGGCTCAATCATCCAAAATTCGGCAAGGTGTCGTGGGGTGTTCGAGTTTTCGGCGCGGAAGGTAGGGCCAAAGGTGTACACTTCGCCCAGCGCCATGGCGCCCAGCTCTCCCTCGAGCTGGCCTGAAACGGTGAGGCTTGTTTCGCGGCCAAAAAAATCTTCGGTAAAGTCCACCTCGCCATCCTTGCCAACTGGCGGATTTTTGGCGTCGAGCGTGGTAACCCTGAACATGGCACCTGCACCCTCGGCGTCGGAGGCGGTAACGATGGGCGTGTGCAGGTACAAAAATCCGTTATCGTTGAAATATTTGTGAATAGCGAAGGCCATAGCGTGGCGTATGCGCAGCACGGCGCCGAATGTATTGGTGCGCGGGCGCAGGTGCGCAATTTCGCGGAGGAACTCAAGCGTATGCCCTTTTTTTTGCAGCGGGTACACGTCGGGGTCGGCAGCGCCGTACAGCTCTACGTCGGCCACCTGAATTTCTACGCGCTGCCCGCTGCCTTGCGAGGCAACCAGCGTACCGGTGGCGCGAAGGCAAGCACCGGTAGCGACACCCTTGAGCTGTTGCTCCGAAAAATTTTGCAGGTCGAATACCAGCTGAATGTTGCCGATAGTCGAGCCATCGTTGACGGCCACAAAAGCCACATTTTTGTTACCGCGCTTGGTGCGTACCCAGCCCTTTACGGTTACCTCCGTTCCCTCTTGGCCAAGGCTTAGCAGCTCGGCCACTTTTGTTCTTCCCGGTGTTTTCATCAATCTATTAAAATTTAAAATATTAATATTATGTAAAAGTTATGCTCCTCCCGCCTTCGGCAAGGGATAGAGGAAGTTAAGCTAATGCTTGCTGCAAGGTGCGGTAGGGTGGCAGAAAGCGCACCCATGCCGTAATTTTGTGCAAAGATACATGAAATTTTTGGATTGTACGCAGGCGCATAAAATCAGCGGGCTGGCGTAAGCGCTATAGCCAATTTAGAGTTGCAGTCCTTTGCAAATTCATTAAACCCAAATCGCACGTTAATCCTCTATTGTATGGATTTTAATGAAATTCTATCGCCACATTGATAATTAATGGATTATATATATTGTATTTTGTATTATTCAAAATCTTATATGATATGTATACTTAAATATACACTATTAATTTCTACGTTGTAATATTTTAATAATTAATATATTACACATATCGTATTTTGTATTATTCAAAACCATATATAGTATGTATATTTAAATATACGCTACTAATTTTGTCATTACAATATTTTGATAATTAATATATTACATATATCGTATTTTGTATTATTCAAAATTTTTCATAGTATGTATATTGAAATATGCTACACTGATTTTATAGTCATAATATTCTGATAATTAATATTATTACCAACATTGTATTTTGTATTATTCAAAATTTCATGCGATATGTATATTTAAATATACATTACTAATTTTATCATTATAATATTCTGATAATTAATATATTATCTATATTATATTTTGTATTATGCTATTTTGTGCAATATATGTATATTTAGATATGCATTATTGATTTCATCCCGATAATTTATTTATAATAAATGTATTATACCAACTGTATTTTGTACTATGCTATTTTGTATAATATTCGCATATTGAAATATACACATATAAAAAATTCTGCATAATACATTAGAAATTAGATTGTTATATATACTGTATTTTGCATTATACTTTTTTTTCTTAGGGGTGTATTTTGAAATATATATTTTATTGCTATCTTTGCATTTTCAAATATACATTTTCAAATATATATCTTTAATATACATTCTTGCTATGGAATCGTTACTCGCGACCTACAAAAATCGGATGGAGCAGGCTGATGGGCAGCTTGTGAGGTATTTGATGCCTCAGATTCATTGGGAGGACAGGCTTTCCGGTATAATCGGAGCAAGGGGTACAGGAAAAACAACCCTAATGCTACAGTACATTAAGCAGAACCTTGATCCTGCAAAAGCTTTTTATGTCAGCTTGGATAGCCTTTATTTTGCCAAAAATCGCTTGGTAGATTTAGCTCACAAGCTGTGGCAGGAGGGTATTACTTACCTGTTTATTGATGAGGTGCACAAGTATCCCTACAACACTTGGGCGCAGGAACTGAAAAATATTTACGATTCGTATCCCGAAGTACATACGGTTTTTTCCGGCTCTTCCATTCTGAAAATCTACGAAGGTAATGCCGATTTAAGCCGCAGGGCTGTCGAGTATGAACTTTTTGGCTTGTCATTCAGGGAATTTTTGTCGTTTGAGGGTATTAAAAAGATATCGCCTGTATCGCTGGAAGATCTACTGAAGCGCCATGTTGAGATTGCTTCTGACATTACTAACGGTATCAAAATTATACCCTTATTCAGGAATTATTTGCAAAGCGGCTATTTTCCCTACTACAAAGAAGGGCTGCACACCTACAAGCGTAAGCTGATTAACACGGTTAACGCTGTGCTGGAAACTGATTTGCCCGCCACGGAAAATATTGAGTTTGCTTCGGTGCAAAAGCTGAAAAGGTTGCTGGGCATTATTGCAGGCTTGGCTCCTTTTGCACCTAATATGTCCCAGCTGGGTAACTATGTGGATATACAGAGAAGCAACCTGCCTAAGAGCCTGCTGCTTTTGGAGAGGGCGAGAACGTTAGGCTTGCTGCGTGTCAGCGGCAAAAATCTAAGCCCTTTGAGTAAACCTGCCAAGATTTATTTGGACAACCCTAACCTTGCCTTCGCGTTGGGAAACGAAAATACGAATATCGGTAATTTGCGGGAAACCTTTTTCTACAACCAGCTGAGAACGATAAGTAGCGTAGCAGATGCACCCAAAGGCGACTTTACTGTCAACGGGCAATTTGTTTTCGAAGTGGGCGGTAGAAGTAAATCGTTTACGCAAATCGCTAACATTCCTAACTCGTACCTTGCGATTGACGAAGTAGAAATTGGCTTGGGAAATCGTATCCCTTTGTGGATGTTTGGGTTATTGTATTAAGCTGGAGCGCTGTGAGGATTAAATCTTACAACATTCCGGCTTAATTTTTGCTGCAAGTGAATGTGGAGAAACAGGTAGCTTCTGCTAAAACTCTTACCTTCACCGCTGTATAAGGTTTTATTGTTCAACATATTGCAAATATATAAACTCTTACATACATGGTACTCAACTATATTTGGATAGGTTTTTTCCTTGTAGCCTTTGTGGTTGCGCTGGTCAAGGCGTTTGCCTTTGGGGATACCGAAATTTTTACGGTTCTTATGGGGTCAACTTTTGAGTCGGCCAAAACTGCGTTTGAACTTTCTATCGGGCTAACGGGCGTACTGTCGCTGTGGCTTGGCTTTATGAAGATTGGCGAGCGTGGGGGAGTTGTTGCTTTTCTCTCGCGCTTAGTGGCGCCTGTTTTTCAAAAGCTATTTCCGGATTTGCCCAAAAATCATCCGGCCGGCGGCTCCATATTCATGAACCTCTCGGCTAACATGCTGGGGTTGGACAACGCTGCAACGCCGCTCGGCCTGAAAGCTATGCAGCAAATGCAGGAGCTTAACCCGCAAAAAGACAGGGCAACCAACCCCATGATTATGTTTCTTGCGCTCAACACGTCGGGGCTTACGCTCATTCCCATTAGCATTATGGTTTACCGTGCGCAAATGGGCGCTGCCAACCCCTCCGATGTATTTTTGCCCATCCTGATTGCCACGTACTTTTCTACGCTCACAGCGATTGTTGCCGTTTGCCTGTACCAAAAAATTAACCTGCTCAACCGCTCAATGCTGCTGTTTTTTGGAGGGCTTACCGCTATCATTGGGCTGCTTACCTTTTTCTTTTCGTCGCTGCCTAAAGATAAAGTAGGGCTTTACTCCGCTTTTGGCGCAAACTTTTTGCTGCTTACTATTGTTGCGGGGTTTATTGTGGCGGGGTTGCGCAAGAAGATAAACGTGTACGAGGCGTTTATTGACGGTGCAAAAGATGGGTTTAAAACAGCCGTTACCATTATTCCGTATCTGGTGGCTATGCTGGTTGCTGTGGGCTTATTTCGCGCCTCGGGGGCTATGGACGTTTTGATAGGCGGTATTGCAGCCCTCTTTGAATGGATGGGCGTCAACGCTGATTTTGTAGGAGCGCTGCCCACAGCGCTCATGAAGCCATTGAGCGGAAGCGGCGCGCGCGGCATGATGGTGGACGCCATGAAAACTTACGGCGCCGATTCGTTTGTAGGCCGCTTGGCATCGACCATACAGGGCGCTACCGATACAACGTTTTACATTCTTGCCGTTTACTTTGGCAGCATAGGCGTAAAGCACACGCGCTACGCCGTAACTTGCGGCCTGCTTGCCGATTTGGTAGGTATTGTGGCGGCTATTCTGGTGGCTTACATATTTTTTTAGCGATGCTTTCTTTGCTCAAAAAATCTGTGCTCATCAGCGTTTCTTTTTCCCACGTCATTTTTTTGCCAAAGCCAAAGCGGTTGTCGGTGAGCTTTGCCCAAGTAGGCTCTAATATCCAAAAGGTGGTGTTGAGCAGGGCGGCGTACGGAAAACGGCGCATGTAAGCCCGCTTTGCTGCTTTTGGCATGTCGCCTATTGGGCGATATGCCAGCCCTTGCAGCTGCAATCCCTGAATTTTACCTACGGCTTCGGTTTCGAGCGCAATGTTGGCGCTCACGTACATGTTGTGCGAGATGTCGCGTACATGCTTGGTGCTACTTTCCGACGAAAATACAAAATATCCTTCCTCCTCCATGTATGCATAAAACACGGAGCAGCAGTAAGGCTCATCGTTGAAGCATGTAGCCAAAGTCATCATGTGGTGCTCCTTGATGACGTTGATAAACGGTTGAGGCATATGGTTCATGGTAGCGGCGGGAGAGTTAGGCTATCCGCATTTGGAGTTGCCGCAGTTTGAGCAGATGAGGCACCCTTCCTGATACACGAACTGAGTAGAGTCGCACACGCTGCACCGCTTTCCTTGCTTGGCCTCGGTGCCGTTGGGAATGTAGCGTTTCAGCGCACGCTCAACGCCGTTCTTCCACGTGTTGATGGTTTCGCTGTTGAGGTGCAGGCCTTCAATCAGGTTGATGACGTCAACAATGGGCATACCGTTGCGCAGCACGCCGGAGATGAGCCGCGCGTAGTTCCAAAATTCTTTGTCGAACATGTACGAAATACCTTTCACCACCTGCATAATACCGCGCTTGTCGGTATATTCGAGGTTGTAAATTTTGCCCAGCTCGGGGTCGGCACCCTTTACAATGCGCCCCTTATCCACCGATTTGGGTAGCCAAAGTCCATCTTCGGTAGCCACGCCGGTAAAGATTTCGTATGGATTTCCGTTGTACAGGCCAACAAACGCTATCCACTCTTCGCTTCCGTTTTTGAAGCGAATAATATCGGCGTCCAGCGACTCCGGCCGCTTAGTCGGCATTTTTTTGGTGTCTTCTTTTTTGCTGCTGCTTGTAATGAGTATGCCGTCGCGCGAGCCGTCGCGGTACACCGTAATGCCCTTGCATCCGCTTTCCCAGGCGGTTTGGTATACTTTGCCCACCATCTCCTCGCTGATGTCGTTGGGGAGGTTTACCGTAACGCTTATTGAGTGGTCAACCCACTGCTGCATCTTTCCTTGCATTTTCACCTTGGCCACCCAGTCCACGTCGTTGGCGGTTGACTTGTAGTAGGGCGATTTTTTGATTACCGCCTGCATAAACTCCGCGCTTGCATTGGCCACTTCGTCCACGTTATACCCGTTTGTTTCGAGCCATGTAACAAACTTGTGGTGCCCAACGGAGTATTCTTCGTAAGCGTCTCCTTTTTTATCTACGAAGTCCACTTTTATATTTTTGTCGTTGTGGTTCACCTTGCGGCGGCGCTTGTAGAACAGGCCGAATACCGGCTCAATTCCCGAGGTGGTTTGCGTCATTATGCTTGTGGTGCCGGTGGGGGCAATGGTGAGCATGGCGATGTTGCGGCGACCGTGCTGCTCCATCTCTTTGTACAGCTCGGGGTCAGCCTCGCGGATGCGGTTAATCATCGGGTTGTTTTCTTCGCGCTTGGCATCGTATAACTTAAATGCGCCGCGCTCCTTTGCCAGCGTTACCGATGCGCGGTATGCTTCGATGGCAAGAGTTTTTTGCTTATCTACCGAAAAGTTGATAGCCTCGTCGCTACCGTAGCGCAGCCCCATAGCCGCGAGCATGTCGCCTTCGGCGGTGATGCCCAAACCGGTGCGGCGCCCAATGATTGCTTTTTCGCGAATTTTTTTCCAGAGGTTATACTCTACGCTTTTGATGTCGTTCTGTTCGGGGTCGGATTCTACTTTGGCAAGGATAGCGTCTATTTTTTCGAGCTCGAGGTCTATCACATCGTCCATGATACGCGCAGCCTTGTAAACGTGCTCTTTGTAGAGCTCGGTATTGAACGCAGCTTTTGGCGTGAATGGGTTTTCTACGTAGCTGTACAGGTTGATGGCCACCAGCCGGCAGCTGTCGTACGGGCACAGCGGGATTTCGCCGCAGGGGTTGGTTGATACGGTGCGGAAGCCCATATCGGCGTAGCAGTCCGGCACCGATTGCTCTATGATGGTATCCCAAAAGAGTACGCCGGGTTCGGCGCTTTTCCATGCGTTGTGAATAATTTTTCCCCACAGCTTTTGCGCGTCTATTTCCTGCCGGAATTTAGGCTCGCTCGAGTCTATCGGGTACTGCTGTACGTATGGCTTGCCGCTTTTTACGCACTCCATGAACTCATTGTCTATTTTGACCGAAACGTTTGCTCCTGTAACCTTGCCGGTTTCCATTTTGGCGTCAATAAATTTTTCAACGTCGGGGTGCTTTATGGAAACGCTCAGCATGAGGGCGCCGCGACGACCGTCCATGGCCACCTCGCGGGTTGAGTTGGAGTAGCGCTCCATGAAGGGCACAAGCCCTGTTGAGTTGAGCGCGCTGTTGAGCACCGGCGTTCCGCTGGGGCGAATGTGCGACAGGTCGTGCCCCACCCCGCCGCGGCGCTTCATGAGCTGCACCTGCTCTTCGTCTATGCGGAAAATGCCGCCGTAGGAATCGGCGGGAGGCGTAGCGCCAATTACGAAGCAGTTGGAGAGCGACGCTACCTGATAGCAGTTGCCTATGCCTGTCATGGGGCCTCCTTGCGGCACTATGTACGTGAATTTATCGAGCAGCTTAAAAATTTCGGCGGCAGACATCGGGTTGGCATATTTTTTTTCAATACGCTCCAGCTCACGCGCCAGGCGCTTGTGCATGTCGGCAGGCGTATGCTCGTAGATGTTACCGTAAGAATCTTTTAAGGCATATTTGTTTACCCAATTTTTTGCAGCCATTTCATCGCCGCCAAAATATACCGTAGCGTCGGCAGTGGCTTCTGCATGGGTGTATGTTTTTTTCTTGGTTGGTTTCAATACTTTCAAGTTTTGTTCGTCAGCTGTAGCTATGAGAGTTTTCTCTTTCGTTACCATCTCCTCTTTTGTTTCAGTAAAAAATTCAATATCCATAATATTAAGTAGTTAGAATTCGTAAAAAAGTGTATTTTAATAATTGCATTATCCAAATAATGTCTATAACCATGTTTTTGCAATGCCACAGAGTAGCATTTTTATGAGCCGGAATTACGATAAATTCTTTGCGCGTTGAGGGCTATACCTGCGCTCAACATCACATTAACCATAACCTTTTCTAAATGAGATGGTAAGAAATCTTACATTCATTTTTGGCAGGTGTTTTTTTGAGCATACGAAATTACAACTTAACTTCCTTGTGAAACGAATTTTGGCGAGTGCAATTATCAACAAAATATTAAGGCAATGGAGTGCAGATGTTTAAAATCCGGTCTGATTTCCGAACTTGGCGGGGTCGCTATTATGTTCATATACAACTTGTTCTTACCAGCAGCGCGGTGGCGTAGGCAGCCACTCCTTCCTCGCGCCCTACAAACCCGAGCGCTTCGGTGGTGGTAGCTTTTATGCAGATGTTGTCGGCATCGGTTTGCATGGTTTGGGCAAGGCATTGCTGCATGGCGGGAATAAGGTCTTTCACCTTTGGGCGCTGAAGGCAAAGCACAACGTCGGCGTTGCCCAGCTCGTAGCCTTTTTTGCGTAGCATGTTCATGGTTTGCCCAAGCAAAATTTTGCTGTCAATGCCCTTGTACTCGGAGCTGGTGTCGGGAAAGTGGTATCCTATGTCGCGCAGGTTGGCTGCTCCCAGCAGCGCGTCGCACAGCGCGTGGATAATCACGTCGCCGTCGGAGTGGGCAACGGCGCCTTTGCTGTGCGCAACCTTTATGCCGCCCAGCCAAAGCTCCAGCCCGTCGGCTAAGCGGTGCACATCGTAGCCGTTGCCTGTGCGAAATGGGATAGGGTTTGCTGTCATGCTTTAACGGTAGCGGGTTTCGTTGCTGTTGCTGCGCTGGTATTGCAGGTTGAAATCGAAGAGTAGCGATACGCGCAGCGTATTCGATAGCGGGTCGGTTGTAGTGAACGGGTAGAGGTACGAAACATCCAGCCCGATGAAGTTGTACTTGATGCCGGCGCCAAAGGTCAGGTAGCGGCGGTTGCCTTTGCGCTTGGAGTCGTGAAAGTAGCCCATGCGCGTAGCAAGCAGCCCACGGTAAACGTACTCTACTCCTCCGCCTACTATAACTTCGCTCAGCTCTTCTTTCCACCCGTAAGGGGCGTCGTAAAAAGACTGAATCCAGCTCTCTATTATTCCTACCGAATTATTCTTGCCCCGCACTATTTGCCCGTCTTCTACAACGGGCGGCGTAGGTACCAGCAGCTTGCTGAGCTCCAACCCTAACATAAAGCTATTGTCGGCGTCTATGTTAAAGGTGTATTGCCCTCCCGCGTGGAGGGTTGAGGGGAGGAAATATTTTTCGGTATTTTCTTTGATGTACGCTACTTTTGTTCCCAAATTGGTTGCGGTAATTCCCCATGCGTAGCTGTTATCTTTGTGGTCATTTTGGTAGTAAACAGCCATGTCAAAGCTAAAAGCGTTTGCCGGCGAAATACCTTCGCTTTCTCCACTTACGGCGCTCATGAGCCCTCCGGTAAGGTCGGAGCGGATGTAGCGGGCTGTGAGCGATGCTCCTATGTGGTCGCCAAAGCGGCGGGCATAGGATATGTCCATAGAAAATTCGTTGGGGGTTACATTTGTAATAAAATTCCCCTCGTTGCTCATAATATCCATGTTGCCAATTGAAAAGTAGCGTATGGAGGTGCTTACGCTTTGCAGGTTATCAAAGCGGTAGTAGAAAGCGCCGTAGTTAATCCGAACATCCTTTACCAGCGTTGCCAGCCATGGCGTAATGGACAGGCCAAAACCCATTTGAGGCTTGGCAAAGGGATACTTGGCGGCATTCCAGTACTGTGAGTAAACGTCCGGAGATGTTGCCACACCCATATCGCCCATGCCGGAAGAGCGAGCGTCGGGGGAAATGTTAATGATAGGGACTGCAACAGGAATGGGATTAAAATCCTCACTTCCTGTTTGAGCTGCGGCATAAAATGGAAGCAGCAGCATTCCTAAAAGGAGAAATTGTTTGCGTGAAGTTGGTAGCATTAAAAAATGTGTCCTGCATTAAAAATATAAAAGCCATTTCTATAGCGTTGTGCAAATATAGAAAAAGTATTTAAGGCTACAAAATCTGTTTGGTCCGGCTAAATCTTTTTTTGAGGTGCTACGAAAATAACTTGCAACTCGGTAGTTAGAATACAGGTAGAATGTGGGTCAGCCGGAAACCTCATTTTTACCTAATTTATCTAACTAAACAACCTCAGTAGTACATAGCTACATAATCTACCCCCAATCGCTTCGCTTCATTGGGGGTTATTCACATTCAACCCTGCGGGTTGAGCGCCCAATTTATCCGATACTTGATGAGCGATGCGACATTAGTTTTTAGTTTTTAGTTCTTAGTTCTTAGTTCTTAGTTTGCCCTACCGCAACCTTCACCACCTTTCTGCCTGATTTTCTTTCGAGGACGAGGTGGTAAACTCCGGCTGTTTCGGGCATGGTCAGGCCGGAGCGGAGGGCGGAGGTGTCGCCGGTGAAGACAGTGCGCCCCTGAGCGTCGAGGAGGTAGAGCTTCGTGTAAAGTTCGCCGCTGCCGTCGAGCAGCTCAAGCTCCTTCCTGTGGGAAAAGACCTTATTTTAGACTCTTGTTTTAAAAGTAATAGCTGGTACTATATCCACTAATTCCTCCTGGTGAAACATTTGTACCAGTTCCGACATTACCATATCTATAACTTATCTGATAGCCACCCTTTAACTCATCTGATTCCTCCTATTTTTCGGAATTTCTTTTTATCACCTCCTTTCCTATCTATTCAAAATACATATACATATTATCAAAATCCAATCTCATCCGTTTCAAAGAATTAAAAAAGTTTGTTCCGATAATGCCATCCGGAGTTGGATAACCCTGATAAGAGATGGGCTTATTAACGGAAACCATGATATTCTTTATGCGTAAATCCTTCTTTGGAATAGATAATATAATATCATCCAGCATTTTATAATCCAAGGTGTCCAGGCCATGAGCCATATAGGTATTAATCTGATATTGCTTTTCTTCCTTCAGCTTAAAGTATTGCTTATGTTTATCATAGTACTCTCTATTTAGGAATGTGCCTACAGAATATCCTGTATCATAAATAGCAGTGAAGGGCTGTTTATTTAATTTCACATTCAGATATAGTAAATTATCAATAAGTAATAAATTGCTTGGTTGTTGCCTGACTGGTTCAACTTGTCCGAACACTATCTTTTTCTCAATGAAATCAATATTAACGCTTCCTAATAATTTTAGTGTCGGTATCCCAATCAATAAATCATAATTATTAACAGAATCTATATAATTAAACAGACCTTGCTCTAATTCTTTACTAATTGACAAGTTCGGTTTTTCCAGCAATACATCAACAGGATAGTTATATATTTTTATATTATTAATTTCTACGGAGTCAATCATCCCTTTTAATGTTTTAATGCTGGAATTTGTCAAAATGGTATCTGTCATATACTTACTTATACCTATTTTGTCTGCTAAATCCTTTGATATAACATTAGATGAACAACCTGTATCAAGTAGGGCTTTCATTTTTCTATTGTTAACCATAACTTCAAAACTTATCCCCGCATGTTCCATTGCGAATCTATATTCCGGAATGATATTATCTGTATAATGCTTCGCAGGGAAGTGATTATTATTAAATTCATAAAGCGAAATCATTACATTAAAGGATGTTATGATTTCCTTTGGCAAGGAATTACCTGCCTGCTTAATTATGTCCTTCAAAATTGCTATGGCCTCATTATACTTTCCTGCTTCGGCCAGATTATTCACAAGTAAGACCGTATAGTTGAATACATTATTTCCCCCTAATTCGTTTGAATATTTATTTAATAATGTTCCAATATTTAACATGGCTGATTCCGGCCTATTAAAATAAGTATCACAATAAGATTTTGCACATAAATCGAATATCTCACTTATGCTATCCTTATTATTTAAGGAATAATCATAGACCTTAAACCACTGGTTGCTATTAATTAGCTCAATTAATTCCGAATCAATTTTTGTTTGACCCGATACTCCGAATAAATTGCTCCCTAAAGCAAGAGCTATAATAAAGATTTTTTTTCATATAATTATATTTGTGTTTATTAAATATGTATGACAAAGCATTGATAGCTGAAATGCTACAGCAGATAGAGAGTGCCCTGACGCTTGTCAAATTTTTACGCTGTCCAAATAAATGGTATCGGGGCAAAGGTCGGCATCGTTAGCCCAGCGCATGGTACCGACAAAAGGGTGCACTGTTTTGAACATTTCTTCGTCTTTCAAGGGCTGAAAAACTTCATAGTCCAAGTATGGTTTTACATCGAAAATACCCTCTTCGCCATTTGTAAACCACACATGAACGGTATAATTTTTTTCGGGGACAACATTTTTTACTTGCGGGTTCATACTTACTATCTTAAAGGTTCTATTTTGTATATACTCTTACCATCTACCGCCAAATCACAGTCGGCCATCAATTCATCTGCATGTAAAGTTATCCAAGCTTGAACGAGCCTGATTTGAGGCTTCTTCAACATGCCTCCAACTATTTCGCCGTCAGGAATAGAAAAAAATCGCACTGCCATCTTGATATTTGACATGAATATGCGGAAGCTTATGCTGCCGATTATCTCTAAAAAACATAGAGATAATTATACCATAAAACATTGATAGCGTCGCCATAAAAATTAGTTTTTACAAAGATAATCAAAAAACTTTTATTATCCGTCATCCTGCCGGAACTTGGGCTATTGTTCCGTCGTTGTTGTACTCCAGCTCTACCACCTTCAGGCTTCGCAGCCACGTTTTTCCTCCCGAAGGAACGCAGTCGTGGTGAAAAAGGTACCACTTCTCTTTGTACTCCACAATGGCGTGGTGGGTAGTCCAGCCAAGCACGGGGGGCAAAATGACCCCCTGATAGGTAAATGGGCCGTAAGGGTTGTCGCCCGTTGCGTAGCAAATGTTATGCGTATCTCCGGTGGAGTAGGAGTAGTAATACCTGCCGCCGCGCTTATGCATCCACGAAGCCTCGAAGAAGCGGCGCTCCGCATCGCCCTGCGTAAGCGGCCTGCCGTCGGGGTCGAGGATGAGCAGGTCGCACGGTTCTTCGGCAAATCCGAGCATATCGTCGCTTAGCATGGCAACCTTGGGGCAAATTGAGGCCTCGCCGCCGGCGGGGAAGGCTGCGGCCTCCAGCGCCTTGTTGCTGCGGTAGCGCTGCAGCTGCCCGCCCCAAATGCCGCCAAAGTACATGTAGTACTTTCCGTTTTCCTCCAGCACGGCAGGATCGATGCTGTAGCTGCCGCGAATGGGGTCGGGCTGCGGAACGAAAGGGCCTTCGGGCCTGCCGGCTACGGCCACGCCAATGCGAAAAATATCGTTTCTGTCCTTCAGCGGGAAGTACATGTAGTACTTCCCGTCCTTGTGCGCCACGTCGCAATCCCAGAGCTGGCGGCCAGCCCAGGGAATATCCTCAACCCGAAGCGCCACGCCGTGGTCGGTAACCTCGCCGCTCTCCACATCCTCCAAAGAAAAGACGTGGTAGTCGTTCATGTCGAAATGGTCGCCGTTGTCGTTTTCGGGGATGCCGCTTTCGCGGTCGTGCGACGGGTAGATGTACAGCTTGCCGTTAAACACGTGCACGGCAGGGTCTGCCATATAATCACCCGGGACTAAGTATCTTGTTTTCATTTTGAATTTTGAATTTTGAATTTAATTGAATTTAATTTGAATTTAATTTGAATTTTGAAATGTAGAGACGGGGGCGCGCCCCGTCTCTACGGTTGGGGGGGGGGGTCGGCCCCCCCCCACCCACCCCACCCACAACCCCCCCCCCCGCCATACGAGCCGAACCAGGAAAGAACCCCCCCCC
>JAISGH010000233.1 GCA_031263185.1 Prevotellaceae bacterium
CTTGCTGCTTTTCAAAAAAGTTGTTTAACCATTTGAAAGCTTTCAATCTCGCTTTCTTTTACATCAATTTCGGCTTTGTCTGAGTTAGCATACTTTGGAGAACACCTCCGTTATTTTAAGTAAGAACGAAATTATCTATCGGCAAAGGTAGCTATTTTTTGCTCTGCTGCGTTTTTTGCGGTAAAAAATTCTGCTGCTTAGCCCCTGATTTTGCCCCTTTCCCTTCATTCGCCTCCAACTTTACAGCCGTTTTACAGAAAAATGCAATATTTTCGCACGGCAGCGCTCCTTCTTGCCGTAATTTTGCCGCACACTTTGATTGAGGTTTGAGGCAATGAATATGCGAATTTTCACACTGATTTTCCTTTCTCTACTATCACCGCTTTTTTCGGCAAAAGCTCACTACTTCCGCTCGTACAAGGTGGAGGACGGGCTGTCGCACAACAGCGTGTGGGCGGTTATGCAGGATTCGCGCGGCTTTATGTGGTTCGGCACAAACGACGGTTTAACCCGCTTTTCCGGCAAAAGCTTTAAGGTGTATAAGCGCCTGCCGAGCAACCCCGCCTCTCTCGGCAACAACTTTATCCACTGCTTAACGGAGGACAGCAAGGGGCGCTTTTTTGTCGGCACCAAGCAGGGGCTTTACCTTTTTGCGCTCGAAACGGAAGAATTTTCGGCTGTCGACTTGGGCGAGGCGGTGAGCGTGAACGCCGTGACGGAGGACACCGACGGCAACATCTACGTTGCCACCCACGGGCAGGGCGTTTTTCTGCTGAACGCCGATTTGTCCGTAAGCCGGCATTTTACGCCAAGGAACAGCAACCTGCCGACAGGCTACGTATGGACTATAGCGCAGGACCACTTTGGGGGCGTGTGGCTCGGCACGGTGGGCAGCGGCCTGATTTTTTTCAACCGGCAGGACGAAACGTTTACCCCCATCCCCTCCGAAAAGGAGTTTGGCGCCGTTTACAGCATTTTTGCCAACCGCGACAACCTCTGGCTCGGGCTGGGCGAAGGGCTGGGGTGCTACAACTTTCGCACCAAAAAGCTCTCGCGCTACGCCACGCCGCGCCTGCAAAACGTAAAATCTATCATTGAATTTTCCGACCACGAGCTCATTATGGGTTCGGACAGGGGGCTGGTGGTTTTTGACCGGACAACGGAAACATTCGACCTGCTGAACGCCAGCTCCAGCTTCGACAACCTGACCGACAAGTCGATTTTTGCCATTGCCCGCGACCGCGAAGGCGCGTTCTGGATTGGGACGTACTTTGGCGGCGTGAACTACTTTTCGCCCGCCATCAACAGCTTTGCCTACTTCTACAGCACGCCCGAGGGCGAGCAGACGAAAAACATCGTCAGCAGCTTTGCCGAAGACGCCGACGGAAAAATTTACGTCGCCACGCACAACGACGGCCTGTCGGTGTTCAACCCGCAGACTTCGCGCTTTGAGCGCCAAGTCTACAACCTTGACTACCACGACATCCAAACCCTGCTGCTCGACGACAAAAAGCTCTACACCGGATTTTACGGCAAGGGCATTGCCGTGCTGAACGCGCAGCAGGGGCGCGTTACCGGCGGCGCCGAGCTGAAGGCGCTGACCGCCGTATCGGTTACGTACATCTACAGAACGGCAAAGGGCGATATTCTGTTCTGCTGCGAAGACGGCACGCGGGCGCTGTCGGCCGACGGCGAGGTTTCGGCGCTGAGCTACCTCGCAAACAAGCCCGTAAAGTGCGTTATCGAAGATTTGAGCGGCGCGCTGTGGTTTGCTACACATGCCGGCGGGCTGCTGCACGTGTCGGCCGACGGAAAGCAGACGTGGTTTGTAAACGACCCGAGCAACCCGCGCTCGCTCCCGAGCAACAACGTGAACTGCGTTTTTCAGGACTCCAAATTCCGCGTATGGGCCGGCACGGAGGGCGAAGGGCTGGCGATGTTCAACCCGAAAACGGGCGACTTTGAAACCATCTACAACGAAGCGTCGGGGCTGCCCTCCAACATCGTTTACTCCATCCTCGACGATGCCGAGGGCAACGTTTGGGCAAGCACCGCCGGCGGCTTGGTGCGCATTGCGGACAACCACGTTTCCACATTCGGGTTTATCAGCAGCTTTGAGCGCATTGGCTACAACGCCAACTGCGCCCTGCGCACCCGCGACAACCGCCTGTACTTTGGCGGCACAAACGGATTTATCGTATTCAATCCCAAAGAAATCATCGTCAACAACGCAAAGCCGGCGGTAGCCATTACCGACTTTCAGGTTGCCGGAAAACCGCTTGCGGCGTGGCGCGACGGCGGCAAAAAAATCACGCTGAAGCATAGCCAATCTACGTTCAGCTTCGATTTTGTGTCGCTCAGCTACCTCTCGCCCGCGCAAAACTGCTACGAATACATGCTCGAAGGGTTTAACAAGGAGTGGATTAGGGGCACGGAAAACCGCGCAAGCTACATGAATATTCCGCGCGGCAGCTACGTTTTTCGCGTACGCGGCTCGAACAACGACGGCGTGTGGAGCGATACAGCCGAGCTGCACGTGCGCGTGAAGCCCGCCTTTGGGCTGTCGCCGCTGATGATTACGTTTTACTTTTTGCTTGCCGCCGGCGTGGCCTACTACCTGCTCCTGCAGTACAAGCGCCGCCTTGACGTAAAAAACCGCGAGAAGCTGGTAAAAGTTCAGGCGGACAAGGAGAAGGAAATTTACGAGGCAAAAATCGAGTTCTTCACCAACATTGCCCACGAGATACGCAACCCGCTATCGCTCATTGCCGCGCCGCTCGAAACCATTCTCGCTTCGGGCGACGGCACCAAGCAAACGCGCCGCAACCTTGAGGCCATTGAGCGTAACGCCAACCGCCTGCTGCAGCTTGTCAACCAGCTGCTCGACTTCCGTAAGGTTGAGGAGGATATGTTCCACTTTTGCTTTCGCCGCCAAAACGTGGTGCAGATAGCGCGCGAGGTGTACAGCCAGTACCGCCAAAACGCCGAAATGGCGGGCATACAAATGGAGCTGGTGGCCGAGCAGGAAAGCATTGAGTGCCGCGTGGACAGAGAAGCCGCCTACAAAATTGTGAGCAACCTGATTTCCAACGCGGTGAAGTACGCAAGGGAGAAAATTACGGTAAGCGTGTATCGCTGCGGCGGCGAAAGCCACGATTTGCCGGAGCAAGCGGCGGGCGGCGAGGGCGAGCTGCTGGCCATTTCCGTTGCCGACGACGGCGCGGGGATGGAGGATGCGTACCTGCAGAAGATTTTTGAGCCATTCTTCCAAGTTCACGACAAAAGCAACGGCGTGAAAACCGGCTCGGGCTTGGGGCTGCCGCTGTCGCAGTCGCTGGCGGAGAAGCACGGCGGAAAAATCACCGTGCAGTCGGAGCTTGGCAAGGGAAGCGTGTTTACGCTGACGATACCGCTGATTGCCGGCGAGGAGGAAGAGGCGGAAGCGCCCCTCAGCCCACCGCACAAAGAGAAGAAAAAGTCCGCCCGCGAAAAAGAGGAGGATGAGCTGAAAACTTCCCTCCTAATAGTTGAGGACAACACCGAGCTGCGCCAGTTCCTCGCCAACGCGCTCGAAAAAATTTACAGCGTTTACCAGGCGGAGAACGGCGTAAAAGCGCTGGAAGCGGTCGAGAAAGAAAGCATCGACATTATCCTCTCCGACATCATCATGCCCGAAATGGACGGCCTGGAGCTGAGCAACCGCCTGAAAAACGACCCTGCCACGTCGTACATTCCCATTATCCTGCTTTCGGCAAAAACCGATACGCAGACCAAAATTGAGGGGCTGAAAAAAGGCGCCGACGCCTACCTCGAAAAACCGTTTTCGGTAGAGCAGCTCAAGGCGCAGATAAGCAGCATTGTTGAAAACCGCGACCGCATGCGCGCCAACTTTCGGAAATCGCCGCTGGACTACTTCCGCAAAAACCGCGAAACGAACGAAAACAGCGCGTTTATCGAAAAGCTCAACAAGCTGATACTCGACAATATGCTGAACAAAGATTTTTCCATCAACAATCTTTCGGAGCAGTTTTTTATGAGCCGGTCGAGCTTCCATAAAAAGATAAAAGGCGTTACGGGGGCAACTCCCAACGACTACATACGCAGCGTACAGCTCACCAAAGCCGCCGAAATGCTTGCCTCCGGCAAGTACAAAATCAACGAAGTGTGCTACATGGTGGGCTTCAACACGCCGAGCTATTTTTCGAAAATGTTCTACGAGCAGTTTGGGAAGCTACCAAAAGAGTTTGTGAGTGAGTGAATGAGTGACGGGGCGCATGTAGAGACATGGCATGCCGTCATTCCGAACGCAGTGAGGAATCTCCCTCCATCGGGCTACCCAAGTGCGGTGGGTGTAAAGAGGAGATTCCTCGCTGCGCTCGGAATGACGGCGCAATGGGCGAGGCGAGGCATGTAGAGACGTGGCGCGCCGCGTCTCTACGGTGGCAGGGCGAGACGAAACTGATTTCAACGAAAATTCATGATAAAAAACTATGAAAAATATGAAAATCGTAAACCGTAATTTTTTAAACCGTAATTTTTTAAACCGTAAACCTGCCGCCTTTGCGCTCTGCGCTTTGCTACTTGCGCTAAATGCAGCGGCGCAGGGCAAGCTGGTTTCCGGCAGGGTTACCAACGAAAACAGGGAGCCGCTTATCGGCGTAACCGTTCAGGTCAAAGGCACAACCATTGGCGCTATGACCGATGCCGACGGAAAGTTTCAAATTCAGGTTCCCGACAAAAACGCCGTAGCAATATTTTCGTACATCGGCTACAATCGGCAGGAAATTGCGGTGGGAGAGCAGAGCGTACTCAACGTCGAGATGTCGGAGACCAACAACCTGCTCGAAGAAGTAGTAGTGGTTGGCTACGGTACGCAGAAAAAAGTGAACCTTGTGGGGGCGGTGTCGGCGGTTCAGGTAGATGAAAAAATTTCGGGGCGCTCCGTTCCCAACGTTTCGTCGGCCTTGCAGGGACTGATGCCGGGCTTGCAGGTTACGCAAAACTCCGGCATGGCGGGCAACAACTCGGCCTCGCTGCTCATCCGCGGACTTGGAACGGTGAACAACGCCAACCCGCTGATTGTGGTCGACGATATGCCCGACGTGGATATTAACCGCATTAACATGAACGATATCGAAAGCATTTCGGTGCTGAAGGACGCCGCCGCCTCGTCGGTTTACGGCTCGCGCGCCGCCAACGGCGTTATCCTCATCAAAACAAAATCGGGGAAAAACGCAGGCAAAACGGGCGTTAACGTCAGCGCCTCCTACGCTTGGGAAAACCCTACGCAATCCTACGAATTTATGGCCGACTACGCCCGGGCGCTGACGCTGCACCGCCTTTCGGCCATGACCACCAAGAGCGACGAAACCCAGACTTTTAAGCTCGGCACAATTGACGAATGGCTGGCCATGAGCATGATTGACCCCGTAAAGTACCCCAACACCGACTGGTTTGACCTGATTATGCGCACCGGCAGCATACAGAACTACAACATCTCGGCGAGCGGAAGCGACGAAAAGGCAAACTTCTTTGCCTCCATCGGCTACATGAAGCAGGAGGGGCTGCAAATCAACAACGACTTTGACCGCCTCAACCTGCGCTTCAACTTCGACTACAAGCTGTTTAAGAATATTACCACCGGATTTAAGTTCGACGGCAGCTGGAGCAACTACCAATTTGCGCTCTCCGACGGATTTACCAGCGGCAGCGGCAGCGACTACAACATGGATATGCAGAACGCCGTTGCGGGAATTTACCCCTACGACGCCGAGCGCGACCTTTACGGCAGCGTGATGGCCTACGGCGAAGACCCTACCGCTTTCAACCCCGTGTCGTTTTTCAATACGCAGCTAAAGGAGCAAGACCGTCAGGAGGCAAACCTCTCCACCTACTTAGATTGGGAGCTGCTGGCGGGGCTTACGGCGCACGTGGATTACAGCTTGAGCTACTACAACCAATTCAAAAAAGACGCGCCGATACCCAACCAGGCGTACAACTTCCAGACCGAAAGCTACACAAGCCGCTACTACGTGGGCAGCAACGCGGGCATTTCCAACACCACCAACACCGGCTACAAAACCCTGCTGAACGCCCGCCTGGGCTACACAAAAAAATTTGCCGACGCGCACGACCTGAGCGCGCTGTTTGTGTACAGCGAGGAATCGTGGTTTAACCGCTACCAGTACGCTTACCGCGCCGACCGCATTTACCCAACGCTCTCCGAAATCGACGCCGCGCTGACCACCACGCAGGCCACCGGCGGCAACTCCGACCGCGAAGGGCTGCGCTCATTCATCGGGCGCGTAAACTACACCGCATGGGACAAGTACCTGCTTGAAATCAACTTTCGCTCCGACGGATCGTCGAAATTTTATCAGGTGGGCGGCAACGCTACGGCCTACGGGTTTTTCCCCTCCGCCGCGCTTGGCTGGCGCTTTTCGGAGGAAAGCTTTATTAAGAACCTTACCGGAAAATGGCTCGCAAGCGGAAAGCTACGCTTCTCGTACGGCGGATTGGGGAACAACAGCGGCGTTGGCAAGTACCAGCAGCAGGTTGTATTAGACCAAAGCAACTACATGCTCGACGGCGCAATTGCCAGCGGCTTTGTGTACACAAAAATGCTGAACGAGGACTTGACGTGGGAATCGACCTACGTTGCCAACGCGGGGCTTGACCTGGCCTTCCTGAACGGAAAGCTCTACGCCGAGTTCGACTACTACGACCGCCTCACCCAGGGCATGTTGCTCGACTCGGACATGTCGCTTTTGCTCTCCGGCGCCTACGAAAAGCCTAAGGCAAACCTCGGCGACCTGCGCAACCGCGGCGTAGAGGCCAACATTACGTGGAACGACAGGGCCGGTGCGCTGGAGTATTCCGTCAACTTCAACGCCTCGTACAACCGCACCAAGCTCGAAACGTGGAGCGAATACCTCGGCAAGGGATACGTTTTTCTCAACATGCCCTACCAGTTTGCCTATACCTACTTGGACAACGGCATTGCGCAGACGTGGCAGGACGTTTACGACGCCGCCTCGCAGAACGCCGCCCCGGGCGACATTGTCCGCTTGGACGTGAACGGCGACGGGCGCGTTGACGGTAACGACAAGGTGGCCTACCCCGAATACCAGCGCAACCTGCCTACAACCAACTTCGCGCTCAACGCTTCGCTGGCGTGGCGCGGATTTGATTTTGCAATGCTGTGGCAGGGCGCAACCGGACGAAAGGATTTTTGGAAAAACAACTACAACGTTCTCACCCTGCCGGAGTACCGCTACGCCTCCACGTGGATGCACTGGAACGAGCCTTGGAGCTACGAGCGCCGCAGCGCTGCCATGCCGCGCCTCGGCGGATCGGTCAACAACCGCGACGACGCCACGTTCTGGCTTGACGATATGAGCTACCTGCGCCTCAAAAATATTCAGCTGGGATATACGCTGCCAAAAAAATGGACGGAAAAGATAAAGGTCGAAAAATGCCGCATTTACGGAAGCGCCGAAAATCTGCTCACCTTCACCAAGTACCGCGGCCTCGACCCCGAAAAGAACGGCAACGTAAGCGATATGTACCCGCTGTGCAAGTCGTACTCGATTAATTTGAGCATAGGATTTTAGATAATTAATAATTAACAATTTAAGAAATATGAAGCCTATTTTGAAGAAAATATCGTTGGGGACTTGGCTGTCGTTGGCTTTCCTGATGCTACTGACGCTATCGGGCTGCAATGGCAACCTCCTCGACCAAAAATCAACCACGCAGCTGCCGGAGTCTGAGTTTTGGAGCTCTGTCTCCGATGCCGAGTCGGGGCTTAACGGCTTGTACTCCGATGTGCGCTACGTTTTCAACCGCGATTACTACCTCGACTCGCACGGCGAATTTGTGAAGTCGCGCGGCAACTCGTTTTTGGCAAAAAACTATCAGGGCGGCGCGTACGCGGGGCTTTGGGACCGCCAGCCGGTGAGCTACGGCGGCGGCTACGCCAACATGTACCAATTTTGCTACGGCAGCGTTAACCGCGCAAACTACGTGATTGACAACGTGCAAAAAATGCTCGCCGAAACCGCTGGCGAATCGGACAAAAAGCAGCTGGAGCGCATTATTGCCGAAAGCAAGATGCTGCGGGCGCTGGTTTACTTCCGCCTGATTTCGATGTGGGGCGATGTGCAGTACTTCAATTTCCGCGTGTACAAAAACGAGGAGGTACAGCGCCTGCCACGCACGCCGATTGCCGCCGTCAAGGACAGCATTATCGCCGACTTAACGGAAGCTTTCGGCGCGCTTCCCGACAAGTCGGCTACCGTTGGCCGCGCCTCGAAGTACGCCGCGCTTGCCCTGCGCGGAAAAGTTTACCTCTACTGGGCCTGCTGGAATCATTACGGCTGGGACGAGCTCGACACCTTCACGCCGAGTGAGGACGAAGCGACAGACGCCTACCGCAAAGCCGCCGACGACTTCCTGCACGTTATTGACGACTACGGCCTGACGCTTTTCCGCAACGGCGATCCGGGCGAATGTGACACGCTCGGGAAAGCCGAAAAGCTGCCCAGCTACTTTGAGCTGTTTTTGCCCACCGCCAACGGCGACGACGAGTTTATCCTCGCCTTCAACCACGGCGGCGCCGGCACCAACCAAAGCGACGAGCTGATGCGCGACCTCGCGGGGCGCACCGTAGAGTATTCGCAGTGCTGGGTGTATCCCACCTTCAACATTGCCGACCGCTACCAGTCTACCCTCGACGGCGACTTTTGTCCGCCCTTGGAGCCGGCCAATCCCGCTAACGACCCCGCGGCGCGAACAAAGCCCAACTCTGCCGTCAACCCGCAGAGCTACGCCAACCGCGATTACCGCATGAAGGCATCAATTATGTGGGATTACGAAATGTGCATGGGCCTGTATGCGAAAAGAGAAACCGGATGGTCGCCGTTTATTTACAAAAATTGGGGGCAGCCCATCGAAATCGGCGGCCAAACCTACACCACCTACAACACCGACGGCACAAATTCCGGCTACGTTTTCCGCAAATTTGTGCGCAGCTACGCCGGTCAGGAGCGCTCCGAAGGCGATTTCAGCTGGCCTGTCATCCGCTTGGCCGACGTGTACCTGATGTACGCCGAAGCCGACAACGCGCTAAACGGGCCGCAGCCAAAAGCCATTGAGCTGGTCAATAGAGTTCGCCACCGCGGAAATCTGCCCGCGCTGGCCGACGAAAAAACGGCAACAAAGGAGGTCTTTTTCGAAGCGATAGAGCAGGAACGCATTGTAGAGCTGCTCGGCGAAGGGCAGCGGATGTTCGATATTCGCCGCTGGCGAGCCATTGAGCGCATTTACGGCCAGCCATTCGGAGACGGCAAAAAAGTGTTCGATACGCACGGATCGGTTGTAAATCAATATTATGTAAATTTTAACGAGTATGCCTACCAGCGTTGCTACATTTTCCAAATCCCCGAATCGGAGCGCGACAAAAACCCGAATCTGTCACAAAATAAACCGTTTAGATAATTAACAATTAATAATTAACAATTAATGATTACGGAGATGAGTACTTTTTCAAAAAAAATATCGCGGCTGTCCCTATTGTCCCTACTGTCCCTGATGTCCCTATTGTCCCTACTGTCCCTGATAACACATGGATGCTCCGGCAGCTACCCCATCGACGAAGACGGGCTGCTTGTTACCGACCGCGCAGAGTGCTACGTGAGCAACTTTGAGCTGCTCGGCACCGACCACCTCACCGTGCGCGTGGAGGGCGAGCTGCCTGCCATCGACACCGCTGCGGGTACGATAAGTATTAAGGCGAAATTCGGTACGGACTTAAAGCACCTCTACCCGCAGTTTTCGCTGGTAACAGATGCCAAGCTCGAACCGAAAATTACCGGCCTGACCGATTTTTCGGACCTTGAGCGCCCCCGCCAGTACACCGTTATTTCGGGCAACCGCAAAGTGCGGAAAACCTACACCATTTACGTTGAAGTAGAACATTTGTAAGCTGAAAAATTAAAGGATATGAAATCTCTTTCAAAAAAATTGCCGCCGCTGCTGCTGGCGTTTTTGCTGCCCCTGACCTCCTTGACGCCGTCGGGCTGCACCGAAAAAGACACGGAAGTTGCTTTGCTCAAAAACGACTGCCTCAAGCGCAGCGTTGGCCCCAACGTTGTCGGATTAGACATTGAATTTGCCTACGCCATGGCGACGCCCTACGGCGCAGGGCGTATCGTTTCGGCATGTGTGGAGGCCGACATTGCCGGCGCGCCCCAAACGTGGCTCGAGCACCGCTACTACCACACCGACCGCGAAACGGGCGCGGACGTGGGCATGACGGTCGGAAATCCTTCGGTGAACGACGGCAACCGCACCACCGTGGAGTTTACAGTTGATACCTGCGCCGCCACGCTGCGCTACTACTACCGTATTCCCGAAGAGGCGCGCGGAAAAAGCGTTACCTTTACCTTTTCGGCAACGTCAAGCGCCGGCGAAACGGTTTCGATGAAAATGGGGCCTTACGCAATTTCAAAAATGGACATTAAGAAAAATATTTCTGCGAGAAGCGCCGCCCGCTTTCTTTCCATTGAAGATATGGCGGTTTACAGCGCCGCAGACGCCGCCAAAATACCGGAAAAAATTGACTTGGTATACCTGCGCCCCGATGGTAGTAGCCCGTACTACGACCTTATTGGGCCGGCTTTTGTGTCGCCCGCTGCCGACCCGCAGTATCGGCCCGGTGTAACATTGCCTGCAGGAGCGAACAACGACACGAAAATCCGCAAGGAGTACGGCGTACACGACCGCCATTTGGCTACCCTCGATGGCCCAAATGCCGTATCGTCGGGAGTTTTCATCGACGATGTTGATTTTGAAACAATCAAGCTCGACGATATGCCCGATTATGCGCTCGGTTTGCGGCAGTATTCCTGCCTGTGGGTAGAAACGCACGACGGACGGTACCGCGCGTTTATTTACGTTTCGGCTCTTAATGGCGAAGGGGTTTCGAGCTGCACAATTCACATCAAAAGGTTGAAAATAAAATGAAAATGACGCACCTGATGGCTATGCTGTCGCTTTTGGCAGGCAGCGCGGTGGCCGCTTGCGCTTCCTCCGCCATGCACCCCGATAAGCAGCTCGAATTTGTAAAAACCCAAATCGAAGCGCAGCGCGAGCCGGTGTATTCGGCTTACCTGCAGCTAATCCGCTACGCCGACTCCGCTCTGAGCAAGCCTCAACATGCGCTTGCCGATTTCGCCGTACCGGGCTTCTACGACAAGCCGCATGAGCACCGCGCCACCTCGCTCGCCATTCAGCAGGACGCTTTTGCCGCCTACGCCGCGGCGCTGGCCTACGCGCTTTCGGGCGAAGAAAAGTACGGCGCAAAGGCCGCTTACATCCTCAACGCATGGTCGCGGGTCAACAAAAAGTACTCCGAGCACGACGGCGTTCTGGTAATGACTTACTCCGGCGCGGGGCTGATGATTGCCGCCGAGCTGATGAAGGATGCCGCGCTTTGGAGCGAAAGCGACAAAAACGAATTTCGCAAGTGGGTAGCCGGCGTTTACCAAAAAGCCGCAAACGAAATCCGCGCCACGCCGCACGTCAACAACTGGGCAGATTGGGGGCGCTTCGGCTCGCTGCTGGCCGCCTCGTTTTTGGACGACAGCGCCGAGGTTGCCGAAAACGTTCGCCTGATAAAAACAACCCTGTTCGAAAAAATTGCGCCCGACAGCAGTCTGCCCGACGAAACCAAACGCGGCGGCAACGGAATTTGGTACACCTACTTTTCGCTTGCCCCAATGACCGCCGCCTGCTGGGTGGCCTACAACCTGACAGACGAAAATCTGTTTGCGCTCGAGCAAAACGGCGTGTCTATAAAGGCGGCGCTGGATTACCTTGCCTACTACACCGACCACCCCGCAGCGTGGAGGTGGAGCAGCAACCCCAACACGCCCCGCCAAAAGGAAGAACCCTGGACGTACAACCTGCTCGAAGCAATGTCTGGCCTTTACGGCGACCAGCGCTACGCCGGGCAGGTAGGCGGCAAGCGCCCGCTCATCTACCCGCGCCACCACTTTGCGTGGACGTTCCCAACGCTGATGCCGCTGAATTTGAACTTTAGAAAATAAACGACGTAGCATTTTTTACCGAGCGGCATTGAGCTGCGTCTTGGGCAAAAATTCTGTTACCGAGGAATTTTCGGTAGCTGCATCATCGAAGAGAGTACATTTCAAATTGTCGCTTTTGCTCATTCCTACGGGATTATTTAAAGCGACAATTTGGAATACACCCCAGCGAAGATAATTTTTAGGAGAAAAGAATAAAAAAAACGATATTTGTAGCAAGTTATTTGAGGAAATGCAGCGCAAACCTCAAAAATGTTCGGTTGCCGTTTTGTTACCTTTATCGCCAAAACTAAAATTATCTACCTTTTATTCAATTATTTATATTTATAAAATAGCTTCTAAAATAAAAAAATTTGAACATGAAAAAGCTGAAATTACTATTATTTGCCTGTACGGCAGCATCGTCCGTTTCCGGACAAAGTTCCCTCCCCGTCTATTTGGACAACACGAAGCCCATTGAGCAGCGCATTGAGGACGCGCTCTCGCGTATGACGCTGGAGGAAAAAGTAGCGATGTGCCACGCGCAGTCGAAGTTCAGCAGCGCGGGCGTAGCGCGGCTCGGTATCCCCGAAAACTGGATGAGCGACGGGCCACACGGCGTTCGCCCCGAAGTGCTGTGGGACGAATGGAATCAGGCGGGCTGGACAAACGACTCCTGCATCGCTTTTCCCGCGCTGACCTGCCTTGCCGCCACGTGGAATCCCGAAATGGCGGCAAGGTACGGAAAGGCAATCGGCGAGGAAGCCCGCTACCGCAACAAAAACGTGCTGCTTGGCCCCGGCGTAAATATCTACCGAACGCCGCTTAACGGCCGGAATTTTGAGTATATGGGCGAAGACCCGTTTTTGGCTTCGCAAATAGTTGTGCCTTACGTTCGGGGGGTGCAGAGCAACGGCGTGGCCGCTTGCGTGAAGCACTTTGCCCTCAACAACCAGGAAGCATACCGGCACGAGGTGAACGTGGAGGTGAGCGACCGCGCTTTGCACGAAATATATTTGCCGGCTTTCAAAGCCGCCGTTACAGAGGGAAAAGCCTGGGCGATTATGGGCGCTTACAACAAGTACAAAGGGCAGCACGCCTGCCACAATCAATACCTTTTGGTTGATGTGCTGCGCAAAATGTGGCATTTCGACGGCGTTGCTGTCTCCGACTGGGGCGGCGTACACGATACGCGCGAGGCCATCTACAACGGGCTGGATATGGAGTTCGGCTCGTGGACAAACGGGTTGACCTGGGGCGAAAGCAACGCCTACGCAAGCTACTTTCTGGCAACGCCGTACTTGAAGCTGCTGAAGGAAGGAAAAGCAAGCGAGAAGGAGCTGGACGCAAAAGTGCGCAACATTTTGCGCCTCGCGTTCCGCACCACCATGAACGCCAACCGCCCCTTCGGCTCCTTCGGAACGCCGGAGCACGCGCTTATCGGACGGCAAGTTGCCCAGGAAGGTATTGTTTTGCTGAAAAATAGCCCTGCTACCCCAAAAAAAGAAGACTTTGTGCTGCCCATTGATTTCAGCAAAGCAAAAAAAATAGCCGTTATCGGCGAAAATGCCATTAAAGTAATGACCGTTGGAGGCGGAAGCTCTTCGCTGAAAGCAAAGTACGAGATTTCGCCGTTGGAAGGAATTAAAAAATATGCGGGCAACCGCGCCGAAGTGGTTTTTGCCCGCGGCTACGTAAATGATTTCTTGAGCAAAGAAGGCGGTATGAAGCACGACGGCATGGTAATCAACGACGTAGTTGACACGCGCCCGGCAGAAGAAATCACAGCCGAAGCTGTTGCTGCGGCTAAAAATGCCGACGTGGTCATTTTCATTGGCGGGCTGAACAAATACGACGGTCAGGACTGCGAAGGCGGCGACCGCAAAGGGTTGGAGCTACCCTACGGGCAGGATAAAGTGATTGCAGCGCTGGCAAAGGCAAACAAAAATTTGGCGGTGGTAATTATTTCGGGCAATGCGGTGGCAATGCCTTGGGTAAATGACGCTCCCGCCGTTGTGCAGGCATGGTACAACGGCTCGGAAGCCGGCAATGCGCTCGCCGCCATTCTCACAGGCGAAGCAAACCCGTCGGGTAAGCTGCCGTTCAGCTTCCCCGTAGAGCTCAAAAACAACGGTGCACACGCTTTGGGGCAGTACCCGGGCGACAGCGCACCCGCCGGCTACCTGAACGAAAAATACAGCGAAGATATTTTTGTGGGCTACCGCTGGCTCGACAAGCAAAAAATAAAACCGTTGTTCCCCTTCGGGCACGGGCTGAGCTACACGAATTTTGAGTACAAAAACCTGAAAATTACGGACAACGGCGAAACGGTCAGCGTAAACTTCGATTTGACAAACACCGGCAAGCGCGAAGGCAGCGAAGCGTCGCAGGTTTACGTTGCCTTGCCCGAAATGAAAATCGCAATGCCGGTAAAGCAGCTGAAAGGATTTGCCAAAACCCGCCTTTCGGCAGGCGAAACCCGCACGGTAGAAATCGCCATCCCCAAATCGCAGCTAAGCTATTGGGACGAAAGCAAAAACAATTTTGTAACCCCAACCGGAACATTTGAATTTCTCGCAGGAGCTTCGTCGGCAGACTTGCGGCTGAAAGGAAAATTGAAATTCTGAAAAATCCAGCTATTGAATGTAAGCTCTATTAGCTATTCGGCGAACTTATTCAGCGCTTCTCTCCTTCCAGCTCTTTGAAGTATCGGTATGTGTTTACCGTCAGCTCGCCGGCAGCGGCGTCGTCGCAAATAATCATGCCGTGCGGGTGAATTTGGAGCGCGCTGATAGTCCACTTCTGACAGTACGCGCCCTCCACGCCGTGCTTCACCGCCTGCGCCTTGCTGCTGCCGGTGGCGAGGATGAGCACCTCCCGCGCTGCAAGTATGGTGCCTATGCCCACCGTCAGCGCGCTGCGGGGCACTGCGTTGATGTCGTTGTTGAAGAAGCGCGAGTTGGCCGCCAGCGTGTCGCAGGTGAGCGTTTTGATGCGGGTGAGCGAGGTGAGCGACGAGAACGGCTCGTTGAACGCAATATGCCCATCGTTGCCCACGCCGCCCAAGAACAGGTCAATGCCGCCGTAGCCGGCTATCTTGGCCTCATAGCTGCGGCACTCCTCCTCCAAATCGTTGGCGTTGCCGTTGAGTATGTTCACATTTTCCGGCGGAATATCAACGTGCTTAAAGAGGTTGCTCCACATGAAAGAATAGTAACTTTCGGGATGATTTTGCGGCAACCCCACGTACTCGTCCATGTTGAACGTTACCACATTTTTGAACGATACCTGCCCCTGCTTGTGCGCCTTTATCAGCTCCCTGTACGTCTCCAGCGGAGTTGACCCCGTTGGCAGCCCCAGCACAAAGGGGTTGTCCGACTTTTTGCCATGCCTGTTGACGCTTGCTATGATGTACGCCGCCGCGCGCTGCGCCACAACGGACGGGTCTTTTTCTATAGTTAATCGCATAATGTAAAAAAAAAATTTTCTTTGATAAATATTAGAGTTTAGAGTTTATATTCAATAGTTGGTTATTGTGCCAAAAATGATTTTGCTGCAACGGTGATGGACGCTTGCGCCGTCCCGCAGGGACGGCGCAAGCGTTTATTGAATATAAGTTCTATTCTTTATCTGCGAAAATCCGTCTAATCTGCGTCACCTGTGTGCTTTTGAGGCAGCGCTATCCCTCAAATCTCAATTCGTACAAACACCTCTATTGCCTGATACTCTGCCATGCCCAGCTTGTCGTACAGGTGCGCAGTGTTTTGCGTTCTGTCTTCGGCGCGCTGCCAGAACTCTCTGGTGTCGCTGCCGGGGAATGGCACGATGTCCTTTTGCGAGAGGTGTCGGTAGATGGCATGTCGCTTTTTCACCATTTCTTCGGGGCTAAGCGGCACGGCCATGTCCACCACGCCCAAGTCCCACTCCTGCCACGCGCCGCGGTACAGCCACATTTGCACATCCTTTGCCCACTCCTCGCGCTTTACCGCCTGCATGGCCGCCAGCACCGCCTCAATGCAGATGCGGTGGGTGCCGTGCGGGTCGGAGAGGTCGCCGGCAGCGTAGATTTGGTGAGGCTTTAGCTCGTTGAGCAGGCGCACCACGATGTCGATGTCCTCCTGCTGCAGCACTCCTTTTTTTATGCCTCCCGTTTCGTAGAACGGCAGGTTGAGGAAGTGCGCGTGTGTCTCCTCGTTCAGCCCAAACAGGCGCGATGCCGCCTTTGCCTCGGCGCGACGTATGGCGGCCTTAATGTCGCGCAGCTCGCGAGGCTCCGGCTCTCCCGCCTTTTTGTCGGCGATAATTTTTTTCACCTGCTCAAACTTGTTGTCCAGCTTCAGCTCGCGGGCGGTATCCATAATCTGCAAAACAACATCATCGTGCACGGCAAAGTTCCCTGAGGTTTGGTAGGCTACGTGCACATCGTGCCCCTGGTCAACGAGGCGCAAAAACGTGCCGCCCATTGATATTACATCGTCGTCGGGGTGGGGCGAGAAGATGAGCACTCGCTTGGGGAACGGCGCCGAGCGAACGGGTCGCGTTACGTCGTCGGCGTTGGGCTTTCCGCCCGGCCAGCCCGTAATGGTATGCTGCAAATCGTTGAATATGCCAATGTTTATCATATCGTAAGGTCCGGCGCTTTCGAGCAGCGGCCCCAGCGAATTTTCGATGTAGTCCTGATAAGTCAGCTTGAGGATTGGCTTTTTCGCCTCTCCGCAGAGCCACACTACGGCTTTTCGGGTAAACTTTTTTGTCCATTCGCAGGGGCCTACCAGCCATGGTGTTTGCTCGCGGGTGAGCTGCTCTGCGGCGGTTTCGTCAACCACCATCTCAATGTTGGGGTGGTTTTGCAGCAGCGAGGCGGGCAGCTGGTCTGTAACCTCGCCCTCTACCACCTTGCGCACTATGGAGGCTTTGCTCTCGCCCCATGCAAGCAGGAAAATGCGCCGGGCGTTCATAATTGTCCCCATGCCCATGGTTATAGCCAAAGCCGGAATGCTGCTGTAGCTGTGGAACAGAGGCTGCAGCGATTCCCGCGTGGCGTGGTTGAGCTGCACCAGCCGCGTGCGCGACTTTGCGTAGGAGCCGGGTTCGTTAAACCCTATTTGCCCCTGCTCGCCCATGCCCATTATCATCAGGTCAATTTTGTGAATGTTGCTTTCAAACTGCTTGCAGTACTCCGACACCGTTTCAATCGGCGTTGTTCCGTCAAAGATGTGGATGTTTTCGGGGCGGACGTTGACGTGGCTCAAAAAATCTTCGTGTATGCGGTAGTTCCGGCTTTGCTGCTCTGTTGCCTTGATGGGGTAGAGCTCGTCCAAGCTGTAGACCACTACATTTTCAAAGGACACCTCGCCTTTTTGGTAGCGCTTTACCAGCTCGCGGTACAGGCCTATTGGAGTGCGCCCCGTGCTCAGGCCAAGCACAAAGGGAGCGGGTTTGTCTTTGCCTTTTTCTTTGTCGCTATGGCTGTTAATCGTGCTTACAATGGCGTTGGAGAGGTACTGTACGCCGTCGTACTCGCTTTCGTAGATGCCGGTGCGTATTTTTTCGTATCGCTGCAAAATGTCGCTCGGCGTAGCGTCGGATATCAATCCGCCCTCCTTTGGCAGCTTATATCGTGTGTACATAATATTATTTTTTTTTGGTTATAATCATTTTTAGTTTTTAGTTCTTAGTTTTTAGTTTTTAGTTTTTAGTTCTTCTAAGCGGTTACAAAAGTAAGTAAAAGAAATTACAAAGCAAACTTACGCTAACAAATAAATTACGGCAACCCAATCGGGGTGCACTGCAAGCGGGCTTGCTAATTTTGCCCTATTCCGAAAAATGTATTATTATTTAGCTTATAGTCCAGCATGAACGCAACATTTCCGAGCAATGGAGCGTGAGTGCCCATGGTGGAGGTGGTAATTTTGCAGCTTTTCAGTAGCTGCGGCAGCGCATACCGATTCAGGTGCTGCTGAATGGGGAAGAGCAGGTACTGCCCGGCGGCCGTGAGCTCTCCCCCCAAGATAATCATTTCGGGGTTGAGCAGGTGCAGCATGATGGTAATGATCTTGCTCAGGTGCCCCGAAAGCTGCGAAAACAGGTTGATGGTGAAGGTGTCGCCGCTATGCAGCGCCTGCAAAATATGCTGCAGGGTGAGGTAATTTCCGTTTTTGAGGTAGGTGCTTAGCACCGTTCCGGCACCCCCTTGTATGCCTTCCATTATCTTGGCAACAAGGGCCGACTCCGAAATTTCCGTTTCCAGGCAGCCTGTTTTTCCGCAGTAGCACTGCTTGTTGTTGTCAACAATGGGGATGTGGCCTATTTCTCCCACCATGCCGTCAAGCCCCATGTAGAGCTTTCCGTTCAGTATCATTCCCATTCCAATGCCGGTGCTGCCTATGTAGAGGTACAGCATATTTTCCACTCCCCTACCCAATCCTATGGTATGCTCTGCCAGCGTCATGGCATCCATGTCGTGCTGCACCAGCACGGGGTAGGGAAACATTTTTGAAAAAATTTCGGAAACGGGGCGGTTAATGTTGCCAAAGTAGTTGTAGTTAATGCCCGAATTTTTGTCGGTTAGCCCGGGTATGGCAATGCTTATCCCCATAATCTGCTTGCGGTTGACTTTGCTGTCGTTGATAATTTTGCGTACGCTTCGCTGCAATATTTTGAGCATTTCGTTGGGGGTGGTAATGCCAATGTTTACGGAGGTTACAAGGGTTATGAGCTCATTGTGCAGGTTGGCTATGGCTACGCGCATGGTAAACCGCTCCACGCATACCACAATGCAGTAGGCGTAGTTGGCGTTGAGCGCGTAAGAGTAGGCGCAGCGCCCTCCGTTGGAGGCGGCTTTGCCTTTTACCACCAGCACCTGCTGGTACACCAACTCCTCCACTACCTTGCACAGCGTGGGGATGGTATAGTTGACGAGCTTGCGCAGCATGGGTATGGTTAGCTGCCCATGGTTGTACAAATGGCGAATGATGTCATTTTTAAGGGATTGAGGTTTGGATTGCATACGCATAGAAAGTAAAGATTATTTATGTTGAACTTGTAAAAAAATTTACGGTTTAATTCTGTTATACTCCACATTATAAAAATATATTGCGAATGAGGACAGCTCAAAAGAGCCGCTCAATACTTGTCAACACTATAAATATCAGATAATTCTTTTCTTACTTTCTTCCTTAAATCCCCCGCCCTGTATCCGACGGTAATAAGCAAAGGCACTCTTTTTGACGACGGAACACCCAGCAGCTTCTTTACTTTTTTCTCGTTAAACCACCCTACCATGCACGTTCCAAGACCGAGATTGCTGGCTTTCAGGCAAAAATGGTAGGCTACTATGCCTACGTCTATCAATGTATATTCTTTTCCCTGCAAAACGCTTCCGATTTTCGAAGTAAAATTCGGCTTTTCAAGTACCAACGCAACAACAGCAGGGGCATCGGCGCAAAATTTGTTGAGCCACATGCTTACGGCGCAGCCGCATACCTGCGTTTTAAGCGCGCTATCTCTGACAATAATAAATTTCCATGGTTGGGCGTTACACGCCGAGGGAGCCTGCCCTGCAGAAATGATACATTCCATCAACTTTTCTTCTTCGACTGCTCTGCTTGCGTCGTACTTGCGGTCGCTTTGCCTCTCAAGAATCAGCTCGTCAAAATTCATGTGCGATTGTGATTGTGATCAAATTAATAATGCATGTACCGGCAGCAAACCTCAGTGCTTTTTTCCGATGCTGTAGTAGGATTCTTTACCCAGCTTGCCCCTGCAAAGGTAGAGCACAGCGTAGTACAGCGCAAGAACGCCCAGCGACGACAGCCCTGCAACGCCCTCCCCTACCCCTGCGGACAGCAGCAGCAAAAGGCACCCCAGCAAAATTACCACAGGCAGCAGGTAAACAAGCGCAACCGCCTTTTTGCCAAGCGACTGCTTCTCCACAACGCTAACCATTTCGCCTATTGAGAGCCTGTGCAGCCCCAAGGGCAGCAGTACAAAATCCTGCTCTGCGCCGGATGCTGATGCCCCCTCCTTTGCGGAAGGTTTAATGCGTACAAGGACGCCATTCCCGTCAATATTTTCAACAATACCTGTTTGCGAAACTTTTTGTGGCATATACGGTTATACGTTTTTTAAAGAGTTAAGATACAAATATATCTTTCGCGGCGACATTACGCCTCTACCATTCACGAAAATAAAAAGTTTGACAAAGATATGAAAAATATCGGTTAAAATTTCATTGCCCGACAATAAAACAATTTTTTACCGCTACTAAAGCATTGCATAGTGAGGTCGGATGAGGTTATTTTGCAAAACTATACCTCTGTACGGCATGGTATGGTTTTGCGCATTGCCCGTCAGGGCATTCATACATATCAAGGGCATTCATATCAATGGAACAGCAATTCAACTGAAAATCGTTGAAAACTTTTCGTAAAAAGTTGGATGGTTAAGGGAATTTTGGTTGTACTTTTACGGATATTTAAAAGTTGCCTGTAAGAAAGTTGCCCGTAAGTCTATGTCGGTAAGTCTATGTCGAATTGTCATCGAGAAGATAAGCGTAAATGAAAGATTAATCATATAAAATAATAACATTATGAAATCAAGGAAGATAACATTAATTGCTTTATTATCGGTCATCTTTTTCAGCTGTTCCCAAGAAAAAATCGTAGAGCTCCCATTAACCGTACAAAATGGTTATGGCCCTTTCGTTGCTGGCTTAGGAGGATTTGCTCCAAATGCGGAAGATGAAAATAATCCCTGGTATAAAACGTACCTGAAAGTATTAAAATCTCCCGAAAACTTAACCGATACGAAATATGGACATATCGAAACAAATATCTTTCAATCCATCTATCAAGATTATTTATTAGGCAACATTACGGACGAGTGGTATGAAGAATTACAGAGGAATAGTATATTTGACACATTAAATCTTTCAAAAATACCTGTAAAAACTAAAATTGCTTTTGTCCTTGGAAAAGATTCGGACGGAACATTAAAGATGGCAATAGATGCGAATAGCAATCTTGATTTAAGCGATGACGACTTATTTATTCCTCTTGAAATGAATTCTTTTGATTGGTCAAAAGAGGATTCATTAGCAAAGGTTTATGCAATTAATGTCTCTTTCGAAACTTTTGTACACAATAAAGTAGCGCCTGTTAGCGCTCCGCTTTTTATAGTCTGCAATAGCCAAGACAATAGCTTTATGTGCAATTTTTTGCAATATTCTACGGCCAAATTCAAAGGAGAGCAGATAGCAGTTTCTTCAAATAATTTTACAAACCTGTCCTACAACGACATAGGATTATTTTTGGTGCCTAACAACCTGAAAAATGGAGAGAAAGTTAAACGTGAAGCGATATACAGAAAGAATGAATACGTTGAAATCAAAGATGAAATCTATAAAATTTTAGGCGTAAATACCGATAAGAACGTGCTTGTATTGGAAAAAACCGATTCGCCAAAATTGCAACTATTTTCTACGCAAATAGGGTATAAAGCCTATCCTTTTCAAGGAGAAGAGCTAACCTCTAAAGCAACCATTTCATTGGAAAGTTTGAAAGGAAAGTATGTTTTGCTTGATTTTTGGGCTGAATGGTGTGGGCCATGTATAGGAGAATTTCCACATCTAAAAGAATTATACTCAAAAACAAACAGGGAAAAATTCGAGATTATCGGAGTAGCAGGAATTAGCTCGTTCGGTGGGGTCAAGAAGCTGATTGACAAACACGAGTTGACTTGGAATCAAATAATGTCGGACGACATAAATAAGATAATCGAAACCTATGGAATAAATTCTTATCCAACTACTCTTCTTTTAGATGCAGAAGGTATTATAATTGCAAAAGATCTAAGAGGAGATAAATTGGAAGAAAAAGTTTTAAGCCTGATTAGTGAATGAAAATATCGGTATACAACTTTCGTATCAATATCATACCAAAAAGACTTTTCAGCATCGTATCATTTTCGTATATTTGCGGCTCAAATCGTATCAAAAATACCGCTAAAATTAAAATCCCCAAATCCTCACTTGTGGGGTTTGGGGGGAAATGGGAATTTTAGAACTTAAAATGCCGTTTTGCCGCTCTGAAAACCTCTTCGTATTCGGGAATGTTGTGGATTTGAGAAGACAGCTTTTTTTGCCAGTCATGCCTAAATACGGTTTCTTTACTCAATGCTGTTCTATCATAATTTTTTAACTGTAAATTGGTAAAATAATAGATTCTGTATCAAGGTTTTGTTGAATAGCCCAACGAAAATTTGTTTTGCCTTCTTTGGAATATGACGGTTCTAAAAGTACAAACGAATTTGTCCGTAATTTTTGCAGCTCGTCAATCGCTGCATTTTTGATTTCCAACAATTCGAGCAAAAAACCAATTCGCTTGATTACAGCCTGTGAATCAAAGAGTTTTGCGTATTCCAAAAGTTTTGAATAATCAATTTTTTCTTTTACTTTGTAAATTGCCTTTGTGATTTCGGTTATTCCTCCGGCATAATCGGGCTTGAACAGGCAGTCAATAATCGTTTTCTCTAAATCACTGCACTGCACACGATTAAAACTGTCAATCCAAGTTTTTTTATTGCCGAAAAAATGTTTTTCGTTGTGATAAACGAACTGAAAAGGAATATTTTTTACAATCAGCGTTGATGGCTTAATTTGTTTATTTACAACGATTTGTTCTTTTAAATTGGGTTGCGTAGTGAGGGAATGAATTTGCAGTGCCGAAAAATAGCCGATATAATATTCTGCCTCGCCAGCAAGATATTGAGCGAGCAAATGCCAATCGGGCATAAAAGTCGCAGCGTCTTGTTCAAAGGGAATTACATAGTAAAGCCCCTCTTTCACGCGCATCAGCAAACCGCGTTTGGTCATATTGCTCAACAACTGTTTCACAGCATCTTGGCTTGAATTCGACAAAATTTGATATGCTGTATCAATACCGAAACAGACCGTTTTTTCTTCAATCAATCTGTCGAGCAATGCGTTTGCCTGAAATGATATGTTTTTATTTCTTATAGACATATAGTGATTTCAAAAATCACTGCAAAGATACAAAAATTTTTGGAATAAATTCTTATCAAAAACTTTGTAAGATATGAAAAATAAAGTATTTGACTTCACCTTACAGCGAATGATTTGATGTCAGGTGATGCTTCAGGTTTTTCCACGTTTTGATGCGCGCGCGTATGCTCCCCACCTTGATGGGCGCTTCGACGTACACCGGTACGCGGTTGGCGTCGTCGGTAACCCAAAAAAACACTTGCTCCTTGCCCGTAAAAACGCTTCCGGCAATGAGGCTCGCCGAAAATTTCAGCGTTCTGAACTTGCCCACGCCCTTAACGTTAATCACCTCGGCGCCGTAAAGCTTGTAGCGGATGTTGTGCACCTCGTTGTCCATTGCCAGCTGCACGGTGTAGGTGGCGTTGACTTTCATTTTCGAAAAGTCGCAGCAGCGGTAGTAGTAAAAGATGGATACCACGTCGAAGGTGCAGGGCGTGAGGGGCAGCGTGTCGCGCTTGGCGGGCTGCGGCTTGTCGAGGCGCTGGGTGGAGGAGTATATCACCTCATGCTGCCGGTTGTAGTATCCGGCGCTGTTGCGCCGGTATCCTCCCTCGTCAATGGTGCGCTGCATGTAGAATGGTTGCAGCGTTTTGGCGTCTATTTTGGTGGAGAAGTAGTCGCGGACTTTGAAAAAATTGTCGAAAAAAGGGTAGGTTTTTCCGTTGACCTCAATGTGGTAGAAAGGCTTTTGGGTGGCTTCCACCAGCGAGGTCAAAAACTCAACCTCGCCCACGTTGAGCCATACACCCCACGTGTAGCTGATGGTGTAGGTAACCTTTTCGCCCGCCTGAAAAACAGGCTCTCTACCCTGCAAGTCAAACAGCAGGCACTCGCTCTGAGCCGCCGCTGTGCCCGTAAGCAGCAGGGTAACTCCGGCTGCAAAAAGAAAAGTAGTAGCTCTGCAGGGCGTCATCATCGTCATCATATAAAAGTTAATCGTTTAAAGGTTATTTTTTTTCAGCTGACTACGCTGTAATCCTTTGCGCTGCTCCTCAGCTTGACAAGGGTTTTGAGCAGCAGCTCATTTTTGCTGTCGCTTAGCAGCGGGTCGGCGTCCAGCACCTGCTCGGCAAATTGGCGCGCATACTCCAAAATTTTGCTGTCCGCTCCGAGGTTTGCAATGTGCAGGTTGAAGGCCATGCCGCTCTGCATGGTGCCCTCAAGGTCGCCCGGGCCGCGCAGCTTGAGGTCGGCTTCGGCTATTTGAAAGCCGTCGTTGGTGCTGCACATCATTTCTATGCGGTGGCGGCTGTCGGCGCTGAGCTTCACGCCGCTCATCAGTATGCAGAACGATTGCTCGGCGCCTCGCCCCACGCGCCCGCGCAGCTGGTGCAGCTGGGCAAGCCCAAACCGCTCGGTACTTTCTATCACCATAACGCTGGCGTTGGGAACGTTGACGCCTACCTCTATAACCGATGTGGCCACCATGATGTGCGCCTCGCCGCGCACAAACTCCTGCATGGCTTCCTCCTTTTCGGTGTTCTTCAGCTTGCCGTGCACCATGCAGACCCTGTACTTTGGCGCGGGGAATACCTGCGTAATCATTTCCCAGCCGTCCTGCAAGTTTTTGTAGTCCATTTTTTCGGACTCCCGTATGAGCGGATATACGACGTATATTTGCCTTCCGGCGGCGATTTGCTCGCGCATGAAGCCAAATACGCGGTCGCGCTTGCTGTCGAAAAAATGGACGGTTTTTATGGGTTTGCGCCCGGGTGGGAGCTCGTCTATGACCGACACGTCGAGGTCGCCGTACAGGGTCATGGCCAGCGTACGCGGTATGGGCGTAGCCGTCATCACCAGAATGTGCGGCGGGTTTTCGCTTTTTTCCCACAGCTTGCCGCGCTGCGCCACGCCAAAGCGGTGCTGCTCGTCAATCACCACCAGCCCAAGCCGGCAAAAGCGCACGGTATCCTCTATCAGCGCGTGTGTCCCAACGAGGATGTGAATGTCGCCCTGCGCGAGCCTTTCGAGCAAGTTTTTGCGCTCTGCCTTTTTTGTAGAGCCGGTGAGCAGCGCTACGCTTACGTTCATGCTGTGCAGCATTTCGGTCATGCTTTTGAAGTGCTGCGAGGCCAGAATTTCGGTAGGCGCCATGATGCAGCTTTGAAATCCGTTGCCGGCGGCAATGAGCATGCACATGAGCGCTACCATTGTTTTCCCGCTGCCAACGTCGCCCTGCAGCAGCCTGTTCATTTGCCGTCCGGAGCCTGTGTCGGCGCGGATTTCCTTGATAACGCGCTTTTGCGCGTTGGTCAGCTCAAACGGCAGGTTGTTGTAGTAAAAATGGTTGAACAGCTCACCCACCTGCGAAAAGCGAAATCCGTTGTTGGCTTTTATGCGCTTTGTGCGCGAGCGCAGGATGCTTAGCTCCACGTAGAACAGTTCCTCGAACTTTAGCCTGTCCTGCGCTTTTTTGAGCAGCTCCGGGCTTTGCGGAAAGTGGATGTTGAGCAGCGCCTCGCGAAGCGATACAAAGCGGTTGGCCTCAAGTATGTACTGCGGCAGCGTTTCCTCAATTTTGGGCAGCGCCATGCCCAGCAGCGCGCTTTGCAGGCGGCCGATGGTGCGCGTTCCCAGCCCCATATCCTTGAGCCGCTCGGTGCTGCCGTACACCGCCTGAATGTTGGAGGTTATCTTACCCTCCTCCTTCGCCATATCCTCCAGCTCGGGGTGCACGATGTTGAGCTTGCCGTTGAAGGAGGTTGGCTTGCCGAAAATGGTGTAAACGCTGCCTGCGTGAAGATTTTTTTGGATAAACGAAATGCCCTTAAACCACACCAGCTCTATGCTTCCGGTGCTGTCGGCAAATATGGCGACGAGCCTTTTCTGCGCGGCGCTCACCTCGCGGAAGCCCAATATTTTCCCCTGAAGCAGTACGTATGGCAGGTCTTCGTTAACTTCGCGGATAGCGTATACGCGCGTTTTATCAACGTAGCGGAAAGGGAAATGGTAGAGCAGGTCGCCAAACGTGCAGATGCTGAGCTCCTTTTGCAGCAGCTCGGCGCGCTTGGGACCCACTCCGGGCAGAAACTTTACTTCGGTATCTAAAATATACGTCATAGCTGCGGCAAAGTTACATGAAATTCCTAAATTGGCAAGCGCCGAGTAAGAAGTAACCTTTCTATATATTAGAGTTTATATGGGTGCATTTCAAGTTGTCGCTTTTGCTCATTCCGTAGGAATGAATCGCTCGGTAGAAAAGGCAACGTTCCGGTGGCTGTTGGCATCCCGTAGGGATGCATCCCTACGGGATGCCAAAGAGAGGTATCATTCGTGTTTTCTACCGAGCGAATAATCCCTACGGGATTATTTAAAGCGACAATTTGAAATGCACCCATTTTGAGTTATGTGACGCCCCGAAAACTCCTGCAAGTTTTGCTTTGCGCCATAGCGCTCCCTACCGTATTTTCAAAAACATTTTTCCCGGCAAAGATTTAATTAGCCCGCCGAACTCCAAGCAGAGCAGCGACGACGAAACTTGCGGCATGGATAGCCCCGTGCTGCGGCAAATAACGTCAATGCTTTGCGCTTCGGTAGCGGATAAAAATTCGAGCAGCTTTTTTTCGCTATCCGACAGCTCCGCCGCAAACAGCGGCAGCTGCACGGGCTTCTTTCGCGAAACGTCCCAGCTAAGGTTGTACGCCACGTCGGCAGCGCTTTCGATGAGGGCAGCTTTGTTGGTTTTGATGAGCTTGTGGCATCCCTCCGAGGCTTTGTCGCCCACGCGCCCGGGGAACGCCATCACGTCGCGGGCGTAGTCCACCGCCATGCTTGCGGTGATGAGCGCCCCGCCCTTCTCCGCCGACTCTACCACAATGGTAACGTCGGCCATGCCCGCTACAATGCGGTTGCGCCGCACAAAGTTGGACGGGTCCATCAGGCACCTCGAAGTAAAATCGCTCAGCAGGGCGCCTCCCTGCTGCACCATCTCCTGCGCAACGTTGATGTGCTGGGCAGGGTACACCATATCCAAGCCGTGCCCCACCACGGCAACGGTTGTCAGGCCGTTCTTGAGCGCGGCGCGGTGCGCGCAAACGTCAATGCCAAACGCCAGACCGCTCACCACAAGCGGCGCGTACACGCCCGCCAAGTCGCGCACCAGATTTTCGCACTGCTGCCTGCCGTAGGCGGTGGCGCTGCGCGTGCCCACTATGCTTACCACCTTGGCAGCGTTGAGGTCTGCCGTACCCTTGGCGTACAGAACAAGGGGGCAGTCGTCGCAGTTGCGCAGGCGCTCGGGGTAATTTTTGTCCAAAAAGGAAAGCGCCTGTACGCCGTTTTTTGCCATGAACTCCAGCTCTTCGTCGGCGCGGTTGAGCGCGGTCTGCCGGGAGGCGGCAAGGGCGTTGGAGAGCGCCGGCCCCACGTCGGGGATGCGAAGAAGCGCCTTTGGCGACGCCGTAAGCACAGCCTCGGCGCTGCCGCAGTAGGCAATAAGCTGCTTGGCGGTAATGCTGCCTACGCCGGGAATGAGCGTGAGGGCAATTTGGTATTGAAGCTCGGAGTTCAAAATGTTTTGGAGTCGCGCTAAAAGGTAAAAGGTATGCTATTCTTAAAAAAACGGCAATCAAGGAAAAGCTGCATTTTCCGGTTTTGTGAAAAAAGCAGCAAAAGCTTCGGCTATCCCCCACATTGCAGAGCGCAAACTTACATGAAAATCGCGAAATCTACAAGCGCATACGGTAGAATTTTTTTGCGGAAAAAGGCTCGCTTACCAATAAAAAAAAGGCGAGGTATTACCCCCCGCCCCTGATGTTTTCACAACGGAATAATCCTTATTGTGATTTTCTTGAAAAAATCTGTATCTTTGACATCGTCTTTGACATCAATAGCTGCGAAGTAACCATCAGCGATAACTCTGCAGCTGTTTCGTCAAAGATTTATGCAGCAAATGTACAACAATATTTTCAAATGCAAAAAATAATTTGATTTTTTTGGCTAGATTTTTTTTGATGGCGCTACGAAAATTTGATGACATCCTATTGTAATCAATATTTTTATTGCCTTTGGGGCAAAAAATGGTAGCCATTGATGATTATTTTTGCCCCAATAGAGTTTATATTCAATAGTTGGGCATTGTGCTAAAAATGATTTTGTTGCAACGGCGATGGACGCTTGCGCCGTCCCTACGGGTGGGGTGTCAAGAATTTTGATATTTAAGATTATTTATCCGTTCCATTTTCTTACCTTTGCAAAAAAAAAATTAGATATGCATACAACAGACTGGAAAGTGTCGGCGCAAGAGTGGAAAAAAAGGCAGCTGCCCAAACGCATAAAACCAAAGCTTCTCGAAAGCGCATAAAAGAGATCAGCCAAAGTCGGGATGACTGGAAAAGGAAGGCCATTAGCCACAAGGCTCGCGCTGATAAATATGAATTTGATTAAAAAAAAACAAAAAAAACAATTATCTAACTATCAAATATTTATAGCATCATATTTTTACATCACCACCTAAAAATTTTTGTCCAATTTGATGGCGCTTTTTACTATGCAGCTAACTTTTCTAGCATATCAGGTTGGTGTCTATGGCTCCACGTAACAACATCAGCGCCTTTACTTTCAAGCGCACCAATATATTCCTGCCTTAATTCTTTTTCTATATCGTTTATAATTGCCAATCCTTTTAGCTGCTTGCCTGATATTTTTTCTCTTGCAGCTTTAATATCCTCCCAGCCAAATAAAAATGTTGGGACATTGATTTTATTGAGAGAATTAAAAGACTTAATAACTAACTCTTTTTGTTTTCCTGCAATCTGAAAATCAAATGTAAATTCTATTCCTGTACTGCCTTTAGCAATGAATTGAGGTGTGTATATGATATTTTGCTCATCAAAGAATCCTCTTACATCTTCTTTAAACAAGGAAGATACGGTATGCTTGGCCAGCATTGCCATATCCGATATTTCAGAAATAGCGCATAACAAATTATGCTTTTTCTGATTGAAGTCTTTTTCTGTGCCTTCGGCTTGAAGCTCGTAACCATTTAGCATAATACCATAATTCAATAGTATCATATCAAGCCATTCTTTCCTTTTGGGTGATTGCATGATGGAAGAACCTACAAGTTTCAGATTAGAAAGAGTTTGTCCATCGTCTGACAGCATTATTCTACCATTATCCAATTTGGCGTATATTTCAATATTATCGTTGAATAATCCTAAAAATGGCGTAGTTATTACATACCAACCAGTTTGCTCGTTTTTGGCGACTTGCGTACTATCTCTCAACCATTTATAATATTCTGTTACGCAATTATTTATCCATGCATCATTCATAATCATAAAAGCAAGCAAATTCATCATCTTTTTCTGATAGCAATCCAAAGCGCTCATAAAAAGGATACTTTTGATGAATTGTTATTTGCGGCAATAGATTACCTTCTTTGTTAATAATTTTTTTTGGCAATTTCAAAAGATAATCTGCTTGCTCTTTAGTCATGTTCATAACTATATAATTATCTAATTGTCAAATATTTATAGCATCATATTTTTACATCACCACCATCAAAGCAAAGAGCTATATACGAAATCCATATTTTTTGATTTCAGCCGTAATGGGCGTGTCAGCCAAAAAATCATCCTTCCGGTATGTGTGTGTTTCAATGATAGCTTCCGCTCCTTTTCTTAAAACCATCAGCCGGATGTCGGTATCGAATGATACGGCGTTATCGGGCAACACGAGGGGGCAATATCAATATCGCTGTCTTCGCTATAGGTTCCCTTTAGCGTACGAGCCGAAAATTCAAGCATCCAGCACGTCAAAGTTGTTTTGGCGTACCTTATTCAGGTAGTGTCGGCTTAGGCGTTATAGCATCGCTTTTATCCATATCCTGATAATCTTAATTTTCTCTATCCATTCAACGGCGTATTCGCGGGTGCAAAGCCGCATTTAATGCTGCAAAGGTAACATTATTACGCCGAAAACAAAACTTGCCGCGCCGCCGGCTACAGCATTTTCCTCACCCTGAAAAAGATTAAGATGAGGCCTACGCTCAAGACCATGAGCAGTAGCGCAAAGGGGTAGCCCAAGCGCCAGGCGAGCTCCGGCATGGCGTGAAAGTTCATGCCGTAAATGCTGCTGATGAGCGTTGGGGGCATGAACACTACCGTTGCCACGGTGAAAATTTTTATTACCTTGTTTTGCTCAAGCGAGATAAGCCCCATTACGGTATCCTGCAAAAATTCGAGCCGCTCAAAGGCAAAGTCGGCGTAGCTAACGAGCGAGCTGATGTCCTTGATGATAATGTTGAGCTTTGGCGTGGTATCGCTCGGGAAGCGGTCGCTTTTGAGTATGTTGCTCACCACCCGCTGCTTGTCGATGATGCTTTCGCGCATCATCATTGTATTTTCCTGTAGCCTGTTGATGGTCAGCAGCAGCTTGCTGTCAAGGCGGATTTCGGATTTGTTCTCAAAAGGCTGCTTGTTGATGACGGTAACCTCCTTTGCCAGCGCCTCCAGCATGTCGGCGTCAATATCTATGCGGCTTTCGAGGATGGATACCATGACGTGGAAGCAGGTAGGGTAAAGCCGGTGGTTGGCGTAAAGCCGCCGGATGGTTTCGTTGAACGCCCTTAGCTCAAGCGAGCGGATAGAAACCAGCACTCCCTCGCACAAAATAAACGACACCTGCTCCGACGAGAGCCCGTGCTCCTTGTTGGCAAGCAAAAACGAGGTGTTGGCGTAAAGCGTACTTTCGGTTTCGTAGTAGCGCGAGCTGCTTTCTATCTCCTCCGCCCGCTGCTGAGTTTGCAGGTTGATGTTCAGAAACTCCTCAACGATGCTGCGCTCCTCAAGCGTTGGCGATATCATATCTATCCACAGCACCTCGTCGTAGCTCAGCTCGTTGAGCTGCGCTAAGGCGGTGCTGCTGGTAATGCGGCTATTTTCTTTGATATAGTAATTTACCATTTGGGGATTTTGGATTTCAGATTTTGGATTTCATAATTCATAATTCAACAGCTTCTCCCGAAACAGCGCCATTCCCTCTCTTTTTGCGGTGTCGAGCGAGTAGCTGATGTTGTTCGTAAGGTAGCCGGCAACGTCAACGTCGGGGTAGCGGGGCTGCGCCTCGCGGCACACTTTGTCAACGTGGGTTACGCCAAGCTGCAGGGCTTCGTTGAGCAAGTCAACGGTGGCCGCCGGAACTTCTTTCCGCGCCGCCCATGCGGCAAATACAAACGGCTTTCCGGTGCAGGCTACCCACGCCTGCGCAAGGTCGTATACGCCGGTAAAGCGTCGGCGCGCGGCAAAAGTTTTATCGCCAATCAGCAGGTACCCTACCCCACCCTCAACTTTTTCCATACTGTCGTAGCGCTCAAGCGGCTTGAAGCGTGGACGGATGCGCCAGTATTCGTGCGCCAGCAGCTGCACCAGGGCGACCGACGTCCGCGAATGTGCATCCAAGTATATGGTGTGCAGCTGCTCCAACGGCTCGTGAGCAAAGACGGCTACCGAAGCCACCTCGCCCGCTGCGCCAATGCAGTAGTCGGTTACTATTTTAAAATCGGAGGTTTGAGGAATTGCCGCCACCGGCGCGAGCGCAATATCAGCCTGCCCGGAGAGCAACTTTTGGGCGCCAACGGCGGGAACATCCAGCGAAAGCGCTACGCTTTCGCTAAAAGGAGAATGATGAAGTCCATAAATAAAAGGCGCCGCGTTGAGGTACGCTAAAGCAGAAATATTCACCCTCATTATTTGGCTTAACTTTTTGTGAATTAATACTTTCAATTTATCCCGAAGGCATAGGCTGATGTTTTGTTTATCCTGCAAAAGTAGTTTTTTTACTTCAGAACGAAAAATTAGGAGGAGAAATTGCGTGAAATTAACAAAAGCATTATCTTTGCGCTTTATTTCTCTCCGAAGGTATATTCAACAATTGTAAAGACAACAATTATTAATGATTATTCTAATAAAATGGCGATTTTAAACGAATGTAGCAGCATTGTGATTCGCTTTTCCGGCGACTCTGGCGACGGTATGCAGCTTACCGGAACGCTCTTTTCGGACACCTCAGCGCTGCTGGGCTACAGCGTGTCCACCTTCCCCGATTACCCCGCAGAGATACGCGCCCCGCAGGGTACGGTTGCCGGCGTATCGGGCTTTCAGGTGCACTTTGGCACGACTGCCGTCAACACCCCCGGCGACTACTGCGACGTGCTGGTGGCCATGAACCCAGCCGCTTTCAAGGCAAACGCCAAGTGGATGAAAAAGGATGCCACCGCCATCCTCGACGCTGACGCCTTTGACGAGGCGCACCTGAAAAAAGCAGGATTTTCGACCAACGACCCCGTAGCCGAGCTCAAGCTGGAGGGCTACAACATCATTTGGGCGCCCATAACCGCGCTGACCAAAGCCGCGCTGAAGGATTCGGGCGCCGACACAAAAACCATTGTGCGCTGCAAAAATATGTTTGCGCTGGGCGTTTGCTACTACCTGTTCAACCTGCCGCCGGAGCATACCGAGGATTACTTTGCAAGCAAGTTCAAGAAAAAACCGGCACTCATAGAAATCAACCGGACGGTGCTCAAGGGCGGCTACAGCTACGCCGCCAACACCCATGCCTTTGCCAACACCTACAAGGTGGCTCCGGGGCAGCTGGCGCAGGGTACCTACCGCATCATCAACGGCAACGTGGCCACCGCGTGGGGGCTAATAGCCGCCGCCGAAAAATCGGGGCGCCCCCTCTTTTGCGGCTCCTACCCTATTACCCCTGCCACCGGTATCCTCGAGGAGCTGGCAGCGCGAAAAGATTTGGGCGTAAAAACGCTGCAAGCCGAAGACGAAATTGCCGGCATCTGCACGGCCATAGGCGCCTCGTTTGCCGGCAACCTTGCCGTAACCACCACCTCCGGCCCCGGGCTTGCGCTCAAGGGCGAGGCGCTTGGCCTTGCCGTCATGGCGGAGCTGCCGCTGGTGGTAGTGGACGTGCAGCGCAGCGGCCCCTCCACCGGCTTGCCCACCAAGACAGAGCAGTCGGACTTAATGCAGGCGCTCTACGGACGGAATGGCGAAAGCCCTGCGGTAGTAATGGCGGCAAGCTCGCCGTCGGATTGCTTCAACGCTGCATTTTGGGCTGCAAAAATTGCCGTAGAGCACATGACGCCCGTTGTGCTGCTCACCGACGGGTACATTGCCAACGGCTCGGAACCCTGGAAAATCCCCAGCATGAAAGATTACCCTGCCATTGCCCCCCCCATTGCCCCCGAAGGCGAAACTTACCTGCCCTACCGGCGCGACGCGCAGCGGCTGGCAAGGCGCTGGGGTATTCCCGGCGCAAAAGGGCTGGAGCACCGCGTGGGAGGGCTGGAAAAGGATGCTCTCAAGGGCAGCATATCGCACGACCCCGAAAATCACCAAAAAATGACCGATTTGCGGGCGGCAAAGGTGGCTAAAGTCGCCGACTTTATCCCAGACCTCAAGGTGGTAGGCGAACCTTCGGGCGACCTGCTCGTGGTTGGCTGGGGCGGCACGTACGGGCATCTCTTGTCGGCGGTAGCGCAGCTGCAATCGAGCGGCAAAAAGGTTAGCCTTGCGCACTTCGGCTACCTCAACCCGCTACCCAAAAACACAGAGGCGGTGTTGAGCCAATTCAAAAACATAGCAGTATGCGAGCTCAACATGGGGCAATTTGCCAGCCTGCTGCGCACGAAGCTGCCGCACATCCCCGTACAGCAGTACAACAAGGTGCAGGGGTTGCCGTTTACGGTGAGCGAGCTGGTACAAAAATTCAGCGAACTCCTGATGTAGACGATTTCCACTATCAACCTCAGTAACAGATAGTTAAATAGAATTTTCCCAACCTTATTACTTCATTTCTCCTCCAATTAATGAGGTAATGAACTATTGTTATATTTACTAATTAATTGCTAATGAGGCTGTTCCGTTAGATTAATCAGATAAAACCGAGCGCAGCGAGTTCACGAGCACTTTAAAAATAAACACGAGTGAGTAAAATGAAGTTTTGCCAACTTTGCCGAACATCCAAAATAAGGAGGTTTTCACTTCGCGTTTTGGGCTTACTGACGAAAAATACAAATTTTGCAACTTTCGTCAATAAACATTCTTGGGCGCTAAAAATTAGTCGGTCGGTAGAGTTTTTTATTCCCGAACCGCAAGAGTACAACTTTTCAACATCCGTTAGGGAAATATCACAATGAAAATCAGGATGAATTTATTTTCATATCTTTGCAGCTTAAAATAGTACAACGTTGTAGCACGTTTGAAAATTATGAAATCGTTTTTTATAGGAAAAAAGGAGATATACCTGCCAATCATTCAGGGCGGTATGGGTGTAGGTGTTTCGCTTTCGGGCTTAGCCTCTGCCGTAGCCAACGAAGGCGGGGTTGGCGTTATATCATGCGCCGGATTGGGGTTGCTGTACAGGCAGCATCCCTGCGATTACCTGAAAAACTGCATCTGGGGGCTTAAAGAAGAGCTTCGTAAAGCGCGAGAAAAAACCAAAGGCACAATCGGGGTGAACATAATGGTCGCCCTGTCGAACTATGCCGATATGGTTCGCACGGCGATAAGAGAAAAAGCTGACATCATATTCTCCGGCGCCGGCCTGCCGCTGGATTTACCTTCATACCTTACTGACGACAGCAAAACGCTTTTAGCTCCGATTGTTTCTTCGGCTCGCGCCGCTAAAATCGTCTGCGATAAGTGGCAGGCGAACTACAGCTATCTCCCCGACGCGATTGTGGTAGAAGGCCCAAAAGCGGGAGGACATTTGGGCTTCAAGCGAGAGCAGATTGAAGATGAATCCTACTCGCTTGAGCATTTGATACCGGAAGTAGTTGCCACCGCATCCCGCTACAGCGATAAGAAAACGATTCCGGTCATTGCTGCCGGAGGAATTTCGACGGGAGAGGATATTCTGCGCTTTATCCAGCTTGGAGCAATAGGAGTACAGATGGGCAGCATTTTTGTTCCAACCGCCGAATGTGACGCGTCGCCTGTTTTTAAGCAGGTTTACATTGACTCCTCGCAAAAAGATATGATGATTATTCAAAGCCCTGTCGGAATGCCCGGACGCGCTTTTGGCGGGAAATTTATCCGCAGCGCGAGCGAAGGTAAGGAAAAGCCGAAAGGCTGCCCGTACCGCTGCATCAAGACTTGCGACTACACCAAAAGCCCCTACTGCATTATCAAGGCGCTTTATAACGCATTCAAAGGAAATATGGACAAGGGGTACGCTTTTGCCGGCGCAAATGCGTATCTTGCCGATAAAATCAGCAGCGTTAAGGAAGTGATTGCCAAGCTCAAAGATGAGTTTGAAGCCGCTCGAAAAAGGCAATAGCAAAATCCCATACTTTTACACCGGCAGCAATATATGGCTCGCGGATTATAGAATTTTTCTAACCTTTATTACCTCATTTTTCCTCTGGTAATGAGGTAATGAGGTATTGTGTGTGTTCTAATTAATTGCTACTGAGGTTGTTTAGTTAGATAGATTAGGTAAAAATAAAGTTTTGCCAACTTCGCTACAGAAATACAAAATCCTTATAAAATGTACACTGCACAGGATTTTAAGAGCGATCAGGAGGTGGCTGGCGCTCGGGCTGCGACGACCACGCAGTATTGGCTTCGGCATAGCGGACGCTGCCTGAGTAGCAGTTGTGGCTTAAAAAGAAAAAAAGTATCTTTGCACCAAATTGGCGCACATTAAAGCTTAAAAGTTATGTTACGAGAGCAGCAAAAACGCTACCTCGATAAGGTGGACGATGGTGTAGAAATCCTTATCCATAGAGGGAAAAACAGTTCTTATAAAATTGTACCTATATCGGATAGCGATACGGGTATTGATAAAGAGCACATGCTCAGGCCGGATGCAGATTTAGCAAGGG
>JAISGH010000208.1 GCA_031263185.1 Prevotellaceae bacterium
ACACACACACACACACACACACACACACACACACACACACACACACACACACACACACACACACACACACACACACACACACACACACCTATTTTTCGCGCGTGCGCGTGTGCGCGAAATGTAGCAAATTTTTTACAAAAAAACAACTATTTCTTGTCCAAAAATTTTTTGGAGCGACCCTTTTCTTTGAAGTTTGAGCTATACACAATATCTGCCCGAAGATTTCAGCAGTATTTATTTCATAACGCTAATCAACAACAAGCTATATCACTATTATTGATGTTTAAAATTAAAAAGAAATGATGAAAAAAATTGAAATTATTACCCGCATTGATTTGCACACGCTGAGGAACGAAACGCACGCCCGCGCAGGCGAAAGCTTGAATGTTATTTTTGTAAAGCATAACCCGCAGGCGCTGGGAGTCAAACCCCTTTACGAGCTTTACCGAAGCGCGCTGAACAAAGAGCTGGAGGCGTTTGACCTTATCAGCAGGAGCGACCTTGCCGCAAGAATTGCCGAGCAAGACCACGCCCGTAGCGCCATTTTTCGGGGCTTTATCTGCTCTGTAGAGGCAGCAAAAAACCACTTTGACCGCCGCAGCAGGGAGGCAGCACACCTGCTTTACGGCATCCTGAAGCGCCACGAAAACGAGGAAAAAACAACCTTCGACAGCGAATCTGCCGCCAACGATAACCTGGGGAACGTGCTGCGGCAATCCGCCGCCTCGCAGGCCATTGCGCAGCTTGGGATGAGCGGGTGGCGCGACAGGCTTGTGCAGAAAAATGCCGCCTTTGACACGCTAATAGCAGAGCGCAGCAGCGAAACCATTGAGAAAACAGCGCTTCAGGTGAGAACGTCCCGCGCCGCAACCGACAGGTACTACAACGCCATGGTTAACCAAATAGAAAATTTGTGGATGGTGGGCATCACTTCGAGCGTAGCTTTTATCAAGGAGCTAAACGCCGCTACTGAGCAAATCCGGCACGTCATGGTGCAGGAAATGAACAGGCGAAAGTAACATGGCGCTTTAAAACCTCGCGGACGCTACTTTGGGCTACTTTCCGCCAAGCAGGTGAATATTTCCCTTGAGCGTTTGCCTGATTTTTCTTCGCTGCTTGCTGTAGCCCTGCGCCTTGACGACGTAGAAGTAAACGCCGTCGGGGGCAAGGCTGTTGGCGCCGCGCAGCTTGCCGTCCCACGCAAAGAGTACGCTGCGGCTGTGGAAAACGAGCTGGCCGTAGCGGTTGAAAATGCTGACCTCTATTGCCTCCACCGAGTGCACCTTGCTATCGGGGTCTTTGAGCTGATAGGTGTCGTTCTTGCCGTCGCCGTTGGGCGTAAACAGTAGCGGGATGGCGTCCGGCTCAATAAGAAATTCTTCCACCTCCAGCGTTATGCTGTCGCTATCGGTGCAGCCATGCCGGTTGACCACCGTCAGCGTCATGAGGTACCTGCCCGGCTTGTACGGCTCCGGCGGATACACCGCCTCGGCAGAGTCGGTGGTAACGGTTTGCCACAGCGGCGGCGGTATCACAGAGGTGTCCTCCTGCTCGTACAGGTTGGAAAAAAACACCCACGTAAACGTCGAATCGCCGGCGTTTATGGAGGTATTGGCCAAGTACACGTTGGCGACTGATTGCTCCGGATCTTCCATGCTCGCTTTTTCCTCCCACTTTTTCACGCCGTCCTTATCCGTTTTTTCTACGTACAGCTTCATCTGCGCGTAGGTGGACTTCGCCTCAATGGTGCCGGTTTCAAGCGTATCTTTGGCGCCAAAGTAGTTCTCGACAGTTACCCTGTACTTGGCATCGTAAAGCGGGGTGGGAATGTAGGCCATGTAGGAGCGCTTCCATGTGTCGTTGGCATCTATATCTGCGCCTTTGTGTATATCGTCGGGGGTGGTTGTCCACGCTACGCCTTTGATGTAGCAATCGTAGCAGTCGGGGTAGCTGCGCATCTCCTTGCGGGGCGTTCGCCACAGGTCAACGTAGGAGTACGAGTAGTAGCCTTCGCTTGCGGGGTAAAAAATGGCCTGCAGGTTGAGGAAGTCGCAGTCGTGCGAAACAATCGCAATGCTGTCAATCCGAAAGCTGTCAACAAAAACCCACGCGCGAAAGGTATCGGCGGCGACAAGCTGCACACCTTTCGCTACCAAAATATTTACATTCTCAATGTAGTGGCCGCCGCTGTCCGAGCCGTCGGCTGCCTTGTGAACCATGTAAAGCGAGTCGCAGCGCACCGTATCGTACAGCGTTTGTAGCGTGTCGGTAACAACGCGGTAGCAGCCAAAGCCAACGCTGTCGGGCAATTCGGAGGTGGCGCGGCCGGCGGCGTAGATGGCTTGCCGGGGGAAGCTGTCGCACTTGCTGCTGTCGCGCTCCGTGGTGGTAAAAAAATCTTTTTCTATCCGCTCAACGGGTACCGTATCTACCCAAATGGTTTGAAACGTTAGCGAGGCGGTATCCAGCTTTTGCCACGTAAAGCGCGCCGGTCTTCCCTGCGGCTGCGCTGCCGTGAGCTTTCCGGGGCGGTTGAAGAAAACAAAAACGGTATCCTGCCTGCTGCTTAGCGGGCGGTAGGCGGTGGTATCAGCCGGAGAGGGCGTAAAAGCCCAATACTTGGTGGTGTCGCTGTAATCGGGAGATATGGCTCCTATCTGCGCAAAGGCGCCCGCCGAGGGCAGCAGCAAAAAAAGCAGCGTCGGTAGAAAATTTTTTTTCGCAAGGTGCATGTACATAAATTATTTAAAATTGCAATTCAGATTGTTGTTTATTTTTCTTTAATTGCCATCCATCATTTCCTACTCGCTCACCAATGTATTCGAGTACATTTAAAACTGTTTGATTTTCGGGTGTTGAGCCGTTTTTGAGCAGCGGCAGGATTTCCAAAATGATTTCATCAAAAGTAGCAATTTTATTTTCGCGCTCTTTGCGACGTAAATAGCTCAACAAATAGTACTTAATTCGTAGATGAATATCAATTTGCGTTGTGAATTTTGTGTCTTTCCGTATTGTAAAAACCTCTGTTTCGGTATCATAGTCGAAGCTTGACATCAGCAGCGGCGTGAGATCGGCATATTCTTTCTTCAACAAATCAAGAAAGCCAAGCTCAAGCCCCTTAATAATGAGTTCATCGTTGATTTGTTCGAGAGTTGCGCCATGATTTTTGGCAATAATTCCTTCGATTGTCTGCATCACGATTTCCGAAATATCCATTCCAAGGTTAGCTTTGAGGATTGATTTCGGATTTCGCACCTTGCGAAAATTGATAATCAGCTGCCCCGAAAGCACGGTAAAAGGATTTTGCCGCTTTTTGAAGCTTGTTTGCCCGTTTTTTTGCGGCACTGCGCCCGCGTATTCAAAACCGACACTTTCGGCCGTGTCGATGATTAAATGCCAAAATTCGGGGTCTTTGTGGGCAAAAACAAACGAGAGCCAGCGGTCGTATTTCAGCACACGGTACATCTCGCGGATACTTTGCGCAATCAGCCCGTTGTAGTCGTCTTTTGTCTTGCCGTGTTCGCCGCCCTCTATGGCCTCCATTGCGTAGTCCTGTTCGGTAACTTCGAGGTCAAGCCATGCGTTCCACATTACCGACAAATCGAGGTAGGGAATTTTTTTACCGTAGGGAGGGTCGGTATAAATATAATCAACGCTTTCTCCGGGCAAAGAATGTAAATCGGTTGCGGTGCCTTTGAGGATTTGTGCATTGCCGATGGTTTCTTCATTAATGAAGTAGGACATTTCCTGCTTGGCGGCACGAACTTTTTTATATTTGGTTTCAAATGTTTTAATAATATCCAAATCTATTTCGTTTTTAGATATTCTATAACGATAGTATGCAAAAGCAGCAGAATTACCTGCATTTTCATCTCGTGAGCTAGAATTATGATAGGTCTTATTAGTTTTTGTAACTGTGCTTGAAAATGCTAATAACAGAGAATTTCTGATATTTTCATCTTTTTGTTTCAGGATAATTGATTTGAGCAAAGCAAGTTGAGCGGTTTGTTTGTCGCTGAAAAGTTGGTCGGTAGTTTCTACATCAGAGCCTTTGGGCAGAGGCAAGACTTTGCAACCCTTATATTTTTTCAATGCTTTTTCGATTTCTTTTTTTGTTTTTGGTTCGTGTTTCAAATATTCGGTTTTCACTTCTTGAAATACCTGCGCCAATTCTGCCGGTTTTACGGGTGCAATCAACGATTGAACAATGAAAACTGCCATCGGGTTGAGGTCAATATTGATTCCTTTTCGTCCTGTCATCAGAGCCTCAACAATAGTAATTCCGCTACCGCCAAAAGGGTCAAGCACCAAATCGCCGGGCTTTGTATAGTTCTTAATATAATCCTGCACAACATTCCAGGATTGTTTTGTAAAATAACCGTGAACGCCGAAATGCCGTTTTGCCGACTGCTTTTTTACCGGAATTTCTTCGAGCAAAGGGCGTTTGAGATAATCGAACTGCTCCTGTTTTTGGGGGATTTCGCAGGTGAAGCTTTTGCCAATCTGGAAGCTGCCGGGCGAAAGGTACATTTTCAGCGTTGCCCAGTGATTTTCAATGTCGGCAATAGGGAAAAACAAAATCGGCTGCTGCGAGTTGGAAGTGCGAAACAGCGAAAACTCCACGCCGTTGCACAGCGCAAAATAGGCAGTGCGGATTTCAGGGTGAACGGCGTAGCTGTAAACCTGTTCAACATTTTCGTCGTTCGCGATTTTTTTACTCGGCGACTTGGCGTCAAGCACCCATGCGAAGTTATTCTCTACTTTCAATATGTAGTCCGGCACAAGTTTTACGGGAATTTTCTTGTTGCTGCCTATTTTCAGGAAAGGATGTTCGAGCGTTTTACTGCGCACAATGTTTTCTTGCGTGTAGCCCAATGCTTTGAGAATGGGTAGGATAATCACTTCGCGCACCGAATCTTCTTTGAAGTCGGGGTTATCGGCAAGGGTGGAGAAGTTGATTTGTCCGAATAGTTGTTGAGTATTTGCCATTTTCCGCACTATAATTTGTTTACTTTCCATGCCTTAACTCCTAACGGAGCGGCACGCTATTAGCATTTTTACTTCTATCTTTTCTGCAAACTTATGAAAAATAAACGCCGTGCGCGGCAGAGTTGGCACCACAAAACGTTAATTTTTCTATCTTTGTATTTTTAAAATGAAAAAGCAGAAAATAGTCAACGACCCCGTTCACGGGTTTATCAGCATTCGCAGCCCGCTGGCGTACGAGGTTCTGGAGCACCCCTACTTTCAGCGGCTGCGCAGCGTAAAGCAGCTCGGGCTAACGCATTTGGTATATCCGGGCGCCTGCCACACGCGCTTTCAGCACGCGCTGGGCGCCATGCACCTCATGGGGCAGGCGGTGGAGGTGCTGCGCTACAAGGGGCACGACATTAGCCCCAGCGAGGCCGAAGCCGCCGAGTGCGCCATGCTGCTGCACGACATTGGGCACGGGCCGTTCAGCCATACGCTGGAGTTCAGCGTTGTGGGGAAGGTGCCCCACGAGGATATTTCCGCCGCCATGATGCGGAAGCTCAACAGCGAAATGGACGGACGGCTCGACCTTACGCTGGCTATTTTTGGCGCCTCCTACCCAAAAAATTTCCTCCACCGGCTGGTGTCGAGCCAGCTCGACGTGGACAGGCTCGACTACCTGTGCCGCGACAGCTACTTTTCGGGCGTAGCCGAAGGCGCTATCGGCATAGAGCGAATTATCAAAATGCTCGAGGTGGTAAACGACGAGCTGGTGGTAGAGGCAAAGGGAATACACTCCGTCGAAAACTTCCTGATTGCGCGCCGCCTCATGTACTGGCAGGTGTACCTCCACAAAACGGTGATAGCCGCCGAGCAGCTGCTGGTAAACATTTTTGCCCGCGCAAAAGCGCTGGTGCAGCGGGGAGCGCCGCTGGCGGCCGACGAGACGCTGCTGTTCTTCCTGAAGCAAGACTTCGACGCCGCCGGCATGGACAGCGAGCAGGCGCTGCGCTGCTTCGCCGGGCTTACCGACAGCGACGTTGATTGCGCCGTGAAATCGTGGCGCGCCAACCCCGACAGAACGCTGAGCCTGCTCTGCCAAATGCTCACGGAGCGCAGGCTGCCAAGGGTTGAAGTAAGAAGCGAAGAATTTACAAGCGGGCAAATTGACGAGCTGCGGCAAAAAACGGCGCGGCTGCTGGATGTGAGCGAGGACGAGGCGGCCTACTTTACGCAGGCAAGCGTGCTCACCAACCGCGCGTACAGCCCTGCCGGCGACCCCATAAAATTTTTGCAGCACAACGGCGAGCTGCGCGACATTTACGAAGCCTCGGACATGCTCAACGCTACGGCGTTCCGGCACGAAACAACAAAGCACTTTTTGTGCTACCCGAAAGAGGTGGGGAGAAATTTTGAATTTTGAATTTTGAATGTACAGGGTAAACGCACGGAATTTAAAGCGAAGGTTTGTGAGCGCTTGCGCCGTCCCGTAGAGCCTGCCCCGAGCGTAGCCGAGGGGGACGGAATGTTGGTAGAAATGTGCAGCCCCCTCCCCTCCCTCGTCTCGGAGGGACTTGACGGAGGGACTGCAAACCCCGCAGGGGTGACACTTTATTAACCGTATGCTTTAGCATACGGTTGTCGTCCCAAGTGCGGCAGGTTATGGAGGGGGTTCCCGCTTTCGCGGGAATGACAGCGCACGGGGGGAGAGGGGGTGGTAGAGACGCGGCGCGCCACGTCTCTACTGCAACCAGCACCCTCGTTCCTACGGGACGATAGAGCCAATAAAATATCAATAAAATTTAATATAATCAAATAAAATCCAAATAAAAAATTATGAAGCTTTCGGCACGCGAAATCGCCGCGCACCTTAACGGCGAAGTGGAGGGCAATCCCGACGTAACCGCGTCGGGATTTGCCCGAATAGAGCAAGGTACGCAGGGTACGCTTTGCTTTTTGGCAAACCCCAAGTACGAGGAATATTTATACAAAACCGGCGCCGACATTGTTATTGCCAACAAAACATTCAAGCTGCGCCAGCCTGTAGCCTGCACCATCGTGTGGGTTGACGACGCATACCGCGGCATAGCAACGCTGCTGGACGTTTACGCCACGCTGAACGTGGTGCAGAAAACCGGACGCGAGTTCCCGTCGCGGGTTGCGTGGAGCGCCAAGGTGGGCAAAAAGTGCTACATCGGCGCGTTTGCCTACATCGCCAAGGGCGCCAAGGTGGGCAACAACGTAAAGATTTTTCCGCGCGTGTACATCGGCAACAACGCTACCGTTGGCGACAACTGCATTTTGTATCCGGGCGCTACCGTATACTCGGGCTGCCACGTGGGGCGCAGCTGCATCCTGCACGCCGGCGCGGTGGTTGGCTCCGACGGATTTGGCTTTGCGCCCGACGAAAACAAAAAGTACAAAAAAATTCCGCAAATAGGCAACGTGATTATAGAAGATGACGTAGAGCTGGGCGCAAACACCTGCATAGACCGCGCCACTATGGGCTCTACCATTATTCGCAGCGGGGTGAAGCTGGACAACATGGTGCACATAGCCCACAACGTAGAAATCGGGAAAAACACCGTGATGGCCGCCCTGACGGGAATAGCCGGGTCGAGCAAGGTTGGCGAGGGCTGCATGTTTGGCGGGCAGTCGGGCATCATTGGGCACCTCACCGTAGGCAACAACGTGTCGCTCACGGCAAGAGCCGGCGTATCCAGCAACATCAAGGACGGCGAAACGCACATGGGCTTCCCGAACATGCCGATAAGCTCCTACCGCCGAAGCCACGTGGTATTTAAAAGCTTGCCGGATTTGCAGAAAAAAGTGCTGCAGCTGGAGCGAGAGCTCAGCGAGCTCAAGAATAAGTAGCTCTACGTTAAGTATTCCGTAAGCGCTTTTGGTAATTTTAATATTTTTATTACCTTTGTTCCCGTTTTATACTAATTTAACCACATGCAAATTAATCAACATACTATAAAAGAGGAAGTTGCTTTTAAGGGGAAAGGGTTGCATACGGGCTTGCTGGTAGAGATGGTTGTTTGTCCGGCACCTGCCGATCACGGCGTAAAATTTCAGCGGGTAGATTTGGAAGGAAAGCCTGTATTAAGCGCTGTTGCCGAATACGTTACCGACACTTCGCGGGGCACCACCCTTGAGCACGACGGTGCAAAAGTAAGCACCATAGAGCACATCATGGCGGCGCTTTTTGGCTTGGGTATCGACAATGCCCTGATACGCATCAACGCGCCCGAAGCGCCCATTATGGATGGCAGCGCGCTGGCCTACGTAGAAAGGCTGAAGCCCCTCGTAGAAGAGCAACCCAAACCGCGCACATACTTTGAGGTAACGGAAAAAATCGTGCTGCGCGACGAAAAAAAGAACGCAGAAATCACGCTCTACCCCGACGACCACTTCAGCGTAAACGTCAACATTGATTTTGGCTCCAGAGTGCTGGGGTGTCAGTATGCAAGCATCACCTCGGCGGACGAAGTCCCCACGGAAATAGCGCCCTGCCGCACGTTTGTATTCTTCCACGAGCTCGAATTTTTGCGCCAAAACAACCTGATAAAAGGCGGCGACGTGGACAACGCCATCGTAATCGTTGAGCAGGAGGTTACGCAGAGCGACGTTGACCGCGTGGCGCACCTGTTCAACAAGCCAAGCATAGCGCGGCTGCCGGAGGGCTACCTCAACAACCTCGAGCTGCGCTTTACCAACGAGCCGGCGCGGCACAAGCTGCTCGACCTCGTGGGCGACCTCATGCTGGTGGGTATGCCCATTAAGGGAAAAATTATTGCAGTGCGCCCCGGGCACCAAACCAACACAAGCTTTGCCAAAGAGCTGCGCAAAATTATCAAAAAGCAAAGCAGCAAGTCCGTTGCGCCCAAGTACGACCCCAACGAGCCGCCGCTCTACAACATCAATCAGGTAAAAAAGCTGCTGCCGCACCGTCCGCCGTTCCTGCTGGTAGATAAGATTATCTACATGGACGCCGAATCTGTGGTGGGCATAAAAAATGTAACAATAAACGAGCCGTTTTTTGTAGGCCACTTCCCCGACGAGCCGGTTATGCCCGGCGTACTCATTGTGGAGGCCATGGCGCAGTGCGGCGGTATTTTGGCGCTCAGCACCGTACCCGACCCCGAGCGCTACAGCACCTACTTCCTGAAAATAAGCGACACGAAGTTCAAAAAAATGGTAGTGCCCGGCGATACGCTCATACTTAGCCTCAAGCTGGTAGAGCCTATCCGGCGGGGGCTGGTGCACATGCTGGCGCAAGCGTTTGTTGCCAACACGCTCGTAGCCGAAAGCGACGTGCTGGCGCAAATAACAAAAAACAGATAAAACTTTGAATTTGACACCCCACAATCATACCATGAATAGTAATGTTCACCCCGAAGCCAAAATTGGCGCAAACGTAACGATAGAACCCTTTGCAACCGTTCACAAGGATGTGATTGTTGGAGACGGCACATGGATAGGTGCAAATGTTGTGCTGATGAACGGCGCCCGCATAGGCAAAAATTGCAAAATATATCCGGGCGCTGTGATTGGCGGCGAGCCGCAGGACTTGAAGTTTGAGGGTGAATACTCTACCGCCGAAGTAGGCGACAACACCGTCATCCGCGAGTACGTTACCATAAACCGCGGCACGGCTGCCAGCGGCAAGCTGCGCACCGTAGTAGGCAGCAACACCCTCGTCATGTCGTACGTACACATAGCGCACGACTGCTGCATAGGCAGCAACGTCATCATGGCGGGATACGCAGGCTTGGCAGGCGAAGTGGAGATTGGCGACTGGGCTATTCTGGGCGGAGGCGCCCTGGCGCACCAGTTTGTGCGCATCGGCGAGCACTCCATGATTTCGGGCGGCGCAAAAATCGGCAAGGATATACCGCCCTACGTGCTGGTTGGGCACGAGCCTTTGGCCTACGGCGGAGTGAACGTGATAGGCCTGCGCCGCCGGGGCTTCACAGCCGAGCAAATGGAAAAAATACACGACGTGTACCGCATACTCTACCAAAGCAAGCTCAACGTAACGCAGGCATGCGAAGAAATAGACAAGCTGCCCGCCTGCGCAGAGCGCGACGTCATTCTCAGCTTTGTTCGCAGCAGCAAGAGAGGTATCATAAAGGCAAACAGCGCGGCGGAAGTAGAGGGAAAGTAGAGGAAGAGGAAGAAAGGGAAAAGAGAAGAAAAGAAAAAAGGAAAAAAAGAAGAAAGGCTGTATTTTTATGCTTCCAAAAGCCCCCAACGCTAACAATATCAACAGAAAATCAGGAAAATGTTGATATTTTTTTGCGCCAAAAATAAAGCGATAATGCGTTGATGAACAATCTATTATGCTATTTTGCAGCGGAAAAGGCTAAAAAAAATGGCGGAAATGCTTGAAAAAAACCAAAAAAAATTTGGTAGTTCAAATAAAGCCATATACTTTTGCGTACAATTTTTAATCACTTTTTTAAACTTCTAAAAAGTAAATATTATGAACAAAGCTCAATTGGTTGATGCAATCGCTGAGAAGGCAGGATTGACAAAAGCAGATGCAAAGCGTTCACTGGATGCTTTCACTGAGATTGTTGTAAAAACTCTGAAGAAAAATGACAAGATTGCTCTTGTTGGTTTTGGAACTTTCAGCATTTCGCAACGTAGCGCACGTACAGGACGTAATCCGCGTACCGGCGATCCTATCAAAATTAAGGCGAAAAAAGTAGCCAAGTTTAAAGCAGGTAGCGATCTTTCTTTCTAAGAAAGCAAAGTTCCTAACCTTTTGTAAAAAAGGGAAATCGGGAGATTTCCCTTTTTTTATTAAAAAAAATTAAGCTCAATAAATGACCGACCCCCGGCAGGCAATATCCATCCTTGCAGCTTGCGCCACCGAAGCCCGCGTAGAGCAGCTGCAGCGGGCGCTGGCCGAGCGTACGCGCTACATCACGGTGTGCCTTGAGGATATTTTTCAGCCGCAAAACGCAAGCGCCGTGCTGCGCTCGTGCGACGCTTTTGGCGTGCAGGATGTGCACATTGTAGAGCAGCGCAACCGCTTTACGCTCTACCGCGATATTGCGCTGGGCAGCGACAAGTGGCTCACCCTGCACCGGTACGGCAGGCTGCACGAGGAGCCTGTGGCGGCGGCCGTAGCCTGCCTGCGCCAAAAAGGCTACCGCATAGTGGCAACCACGCCGCGCAAGGGCAGCATCCCCATTGACGAGCTCGACTTGCAGAAAGGAAAAGTTGCGCTGATGTTCGGCGCCGAATATACAGGGCTTTCCGGCGCGGCAATGCGCAATGCCGACGAGCTGGTAACGGTGCCCATGCGCGGCTTTGTCGAAAGCCTCAACCTGTCGGTGTGCGCTGCAATTGTGCTGCAGCAGCTCTCGCAAAGGCTAAGGGCGCAAAATATTGCATGGCAGCTGGACAGCAGCGAAAAGGAAGAGCTGCTGCTGGCGTGGCTCAAAAAATCGGTGCGGCGTAGCGACCAAATCTTACGGCAGCAAAGCTTTTGAGTGGCCGGACAGGTAAACCACCAAGCTTCGGTTCGGAAAGCTGCATAGCGGCAAAAATGGCAGCAAAAAGACAAGCAGTAATTTTCAATTTTATAAATTTATAAAAATCATCTATACTATGTTTTCTCAGAGAGATACGTCCCAGCTGCAAGCGCTGGGCATTTCGCAAGGCGACGCCGAGCAGCAAGTAGAAAATTTCAAAAAAGGATTCCCGTTTTTGAAAGTAGTATGCCCGGCTACCCTCAACAAGGGCATCTTGCCGCTTGACGCAAAAAAAGCGGACGATTTGGCGGCTGCGTTCGACAGCTTCGACGGAACGCTCCTCAAGTTTACGCCGGCTTCGGGAGCAGCCTCGCGCATGTTCAAGGCGCTGTTCGAGGCGGAAGAGATTTTGGCAAGAGGCGAAAAGCCGGACTTTGAAAGCAAGGAAATGAAGCCCGTCAAAGAGTTTTTTGACCGGCTTCGGGATTTTGCGTTTTACGACGAGCTGAGCGCCCTGCTTGCCCGACAAAACGTCTTGCTCGACAACGCTGCCGACGCAAAAACGCAGCTGGCAATACTGCAAGCGCTTCTGGGCAGCAGCGGCATGAGCTACGGCTCGCTGCCCAAGGCGCTGCTCAAATTTTACCGCTACCGCAGCGGAGCGCGCACGGTTGTGGAGGAGCATTTGGTGGAGGCGGCGCTTTACGCAAAGGACAAGCGCGGCGTGGCGCGGCTACACTTCACCGTATTGCCGGAGCACCGCGCGCTGTTTGAAAAGCTGGTGCGCGAGGTCAGGGCAAGCTACGAAAGCGAGTACGGGGTGCGCTACGAAATTTCCTTTTCGGAGCAAAAGAAAAGCACCGACACCATTGCGGTGGACATCCACAACGCCCCCTTCCGCAACGCCGACGGTAGTATCCTGCTGCGCCCGGGCGGGCACGGCGCGCTCATCGAAAATTTGAACGAGCAGCACGCCGACCTCGTGTTTGTAAAAAACGTTGACAACGTACCGCCCGACTCCCTCATGCCCGATACGGTGCGCTACAAGAAAGCGCTGGCAGGCCTGCTGCTGCAGCTGCGCGGCAAGGTGTTCGGCTACCTCAACGCGCTCGAGGCGCACCCCGACGACAGCTTGCTGGCGGAGGTACAGTCGTTTTTTGAGAACGACCTCTCGTTTATTTTCCCGCAAGGGTGGGAAAGCGACAGGCTTGGCTACCTGCGCACGAAGCTGCGCTGCCCCATTCGCGTTTGCGGAATGGTAAAGAACGACGGCGAACCGGGCGGCGGCCCCTTTATCGCCCTCAACCCCGACGGCTCGGCCTCGCCGCAAATTGCCGAGAGCTCCCAGCTCGACCTGAGCAACCCGGAGGTCAAAGCCATTTTTGGCAGCGCAACGCACTTCAACCCTGTTGACATGGTTTGCTCGTTTGTTGACCACAAAGGCAATAAGTTTGACCTGAAAAAATTCCGCGACCCCGCCACCGGATTTATTTCGTCCAAAAGTAAGGACGGCAAAGCGCTCAAAGCGCAGGAGCTGCCCGGCCTGTGGAACGGCGCCATGAGCGGCTGGATTACGGTGTTTGTGGAGGTACCTCTCGCTACCTTCAACCCCGTGAAAACGGTGAACGACTTGCTCCGCACCCACCCTTAACGCCGGAATTTTTACCTGTGCTTAACCCTTTGGAGCGGGTCAACGTCAACGGATAATGCTGCTACATCATTGCCGAGATTTTGAATACAACGCCCAGCAGAACGGTGTGGTCAATGCTTCTAACGGGGTTATCCCTGATGGTGGAATACTCGTAGCCGAAGTGGTACCCAAGG
>JAISGH010000067.1 GCA_031263185.1 Prevotellaceae bacterium
TGACAGCCCACCCGTAGGGATGCATCCCTACGGGATGCCAAAGAGGAACGCCATTCGTGTTTTCTACCGAGCGAATAATCCCTACGGGATTATTTAAAGCGACAATTTGAAATGCACCCTAACGCTGGTGGTAATTAGGGCCTGCTGAAAAACTCAATAGCATCCATGTTTTATTGATATGATTTTGTGCTGTGCGCGAACTATTTTTATGCTTTCCCCGTTACCTTAGATTTGCAGTGTGAAAAAAAGAGGTAACTTTGGAAGTTGAAAGTAGAGGATTCACAGCTAAGAAGAGCCGTTAACAGAATACTATATGAAATCTTTTGCCGCGGGACAGTGGAAAGTAGAAAATAAAAACGGGCAACGTTGCCGCTACCCGTTACATGAAGTTTCACCCAGCTACGCAGGCCCGGCGTCTGACCTCAATTACGCCACAAAGGTACAAAAATATATTTAAACGCCAAATAAAATGAATGCCCTACGGGTGGGGTGTCAAAAATCTATGGGTAATTTTTAAAATTTGCCCCCCCCTAAATTATGATATGGATTATTTCCCATTCCGGAGAACGGCTTGAAAAGCCGGATTTTCGTAACCGCAGGTCGTTGACCTACGGTTATGAAAATACAGCCTTTCGGGCTGCCGTGCTTCGAGATAATTTTGAACGAAGATTTTTTGAAACAATAATCACATTCTTGACACCCCACCCTAAAGGGCCATGAGAAACAGTAGGAATATAATCAGGAAAACTACTCGATAGATACGAGCCAAGATAGTAGTATGTAATATCTTCCCTGAAAGACTCAGAGTTTAAATAGTCCCTATACCCTGCATCAAATAATGAATCAACTAAATTAGCCACTAACATATACTTAGAGGCCTTCTTAGGCGACAGTCTTTCAATAAACTTTAGATGCTGTACCTTCCTATAATTCTGAAAAAGACTCACTCTCCGCTCAATATTTATACTTTCAGGAATACTATACCACCTAAACATAGCAACATTACTAAATGTCCCGAAGTTCCTTACAGATTCTCCATAAATTTGAAGCCACTTCTTTGTCTCAAACTTATCTAAAAAACGTACTTTTATAATAATCGTAAAACTGAACCACATACGCAGAATCAAACTGCGGTTGATACTCACCCAAGTGAGCTGAAGAGCTTAAACTAAACCCCACACATAAACACAACAAGCAAATCCTTATTCATAATAAAATCTCCTGTAAATAATTAATAATTAAAACAACTACCATTATATACGAAGACTCTCAGAGAAATAATAGAGTTAAACCCTCTCACAGTCTGTGTACGGAACATACCAATTCTCAAGATTATCAAACTCATCCTTAAAGATAAAGTTAAATCCGTAAACACGTGGTTGTATAAAAACGTGCTCATAACTCCTTATTACTCCTGTCGACAATTTCTCTATTGAACAAGAAGCCATCCTTATGGTATCTCTAAAAAAAGCATTATCTTTAACTGTAATCTTACAATCGTAAGCAACAAAATAAAAATTACCACCAAAAATGACTAATAACTTCCTACCCAGTTGGACCGTAGACACCATTTCCAGAAAGATGTTAAAAATACCCTCTTTAAATTACTATTGTTTCTATAATCTCTGGCACTATATCACCTTCTATTTCACGTGGCAACAGGTGTCTACAATCAACCAAAGGAACCTTTCGACAAAACATATTACCGTCCTGCTGCTTAAAAGAGACCTCTAAAATATCATTACTTATCTGAATTAAAGCAGACCGACCAACGATCACAAAATCATCCTTGTCGTCTAAGGCATCAAGGATAGCTGTGTAAGCACCAAACTTTATAAAGTTCTCTACCTTCTGTATAAAAAACAGTAGGGAGCATTCGCTCCCCCTGCTGGGCACCGTACCGCAGTACAGCTAAATACTTTCGTATCTGCTGCAAAGGTAAATATTATTTTCGAAACTACAAAAAGGTCACTATTTTTTTTCACTTCATTCTTTCACCTCCCACGCCTGCGAGCTATCCGCATTTCCTTTCGCTCCAATAAAATCAACTCTTTTACGACTATCCCTAAATTTTATAGCGTTCAACTTTTTTAGGTTGCTACAGAGGATGGAATTTGCGGGGAGGAAAAGCAAGGAGTAGCAGGGAGCGGTGAAGCCGTTCGCGGCTACTCCTTGCGCGGGGTCGCGCCTTTTTTTTGCGGGCAACCGCAAAATGAAAGCGCGACGGGGGAAGGTGGCGTTTTGCCAGCCGCAAGCAAAGCGTTTTTATCTTTTTGACTTTCTTCGTTTTTATGTTTGCTCTGACTGTACAAAAATACGGGTTTTTTTGCTACTTTTGCAAGCTAAAGATGTGGCGGTTGCTCCGTCCGCTCTTTTAATTTGTACCACAATTTATCCATAAGCAAACCACAGCGTCCGGCCATAGCAGCAGGCGGCTCTTAAATCCTCCGCTGTTGGCTTGCCGGAAGAATAAAATATTTCGATGAAGTTAGCGCTACAAAAAAAGACTAAAATTGTTGCCACTATATCCGACTACAAGTGCGATGTGGAATTTCTGCAAAATCTCTACGAAACGGGCATGAACGTTGTGCGCATCAACACCGCGCACCAAACGCCCGCAAGCTCGATGAAAATTGTAGAGAATGTGCGCAAGGTATCCACAAAAATCGGCCTTTTGGTTGATACTAAAGGCCCCGAAATCCGCACAACGGCAATGGCAAGCAACGCCGGATTTGAAATCGCCACGGGCGATACCATTAAAATGCTGGGCGACCCCAACGCCTTGTCGCACCGCGAAGCGCTGTACGTGAACTACGCCGGCTTTGTGGGCGACGTGCCGCTTGGCGCCGCGGTGCTCATTGACGACGGCGACGTGCAGCTGAAGGTGGTGGACAAAAAAACGGATTTTTTGCTCTGCAAAGCCCAAAACAGCGGTACGCTCAGGGGGCGCAAAACCGTCAACGTTCCCGGCGCTGCAATACACCTGCCCTCGCTGAGCAGCCGCGACGTGGAGTACATCGGCTGGGCGGTGGACAACAACATTGACTTCATTGCCCACTCCTTTGTCCGCACAAAGGATGACGTGCTGGCGGTGCAAAAGCTGCTGAACGAGCGCAAAAGCCGCATTAAAATCATTGCAAAAATCGAAAACCGGCAGGGCGTAGAGAATATTGACGAAATTCTGGATTGCTCCTACGGCATCATGGTGGCGCGCGGAGACTTGGGCGTAGAGGTGGAGTTTGAGGAAATTCCGGGAATCCAAAAAATGCTCATCGAAAAATGTCAGGCCTGCGGAAAGCCCGTGATTATTGCCACGCAAATGCTGCACAGCATGATTGAGCGCCCCCGCCCCACCCGCGCCGAAATAACCGACGTGGCCAACGCCATCTACCAGCGCACCGACGCCATTATGCTGAGCGGCGAAACGGCCAGCGGAGCCTACCCCGTGGAGGCGGTGCGCGCCATGAGCAAAATTGCCATTGCGGTAGAAAAAGACTTGCAGCCCTACGAGCGCCAGCCCAACGTGGGCATACAGGACAAGGTAGCCATTGTGCTCTCCAAGTCCGCCGTGCAGGCAAGCCGCGAGCTGCCCATCCGCGCCCTCGTAACCGACACCTACTCCGGCCACGTGCCGCGCTACCTGGCCGCGTTTCGCGGAAAAATTCCCGTGTTTGCGCTCTGCTACCTCGACTACCTCACGCGGGAGCTGTCGCTCTCGTACGGCGTGTACTGCTACCCTGCAACGCCAATCAAAAACAACGACGAATTTTTGCGCTACGCCATGCGCTTCCTGCGCGACCAGGGCTGCATCAGCAACAGCGACATGGTGGCAGTCATGGCGGGCAACTGCTACTCCAAAGGCGCTACTACCTACTTGGAAATCGGCGTTGTGCAAAACCTGATAAGCGAGCTCAATCAGGAAGCCTACTATGCCCTGTAACCTCCTCCTCCTGCTGATAGCCGTAGCGCTTGCGCCCGCAGCAAGTCTCGCGCAGCCCGACGGCGAGCCGGCGAACGGCGAGCCGGAGGGCGACGATATTACCATTGAGGCGCTGCAAGCGCTCAAGTACGACCGCTGTCAGGACGCGCTGAACATACTTCTGGACGAGGAGCGCCGCGCAGACACGCTCAGCCGGATTCACCGCCGGCTCAAAGCCGAAGCTTTCACCTGCCTCGGCTCCTACGAAAATGCTCTTGCCATCTACAGCGGCCTGCTCAAGGAGGAGGCCAACAACCGGCAGTACCTCTACCGCCGCGCGCGGCTGTACGGCATACTGGGGCAGTGGAAAAAAGCGTACCGCGACTGCGCCCGCCTGCACCGGCTCAACCCCGGCGACAGCGCCCACTGCAAGCGCTGTGGCGAGTACGCGCTCGGCGCCGAAAAGTACAGGGAGGCGGCGGCGTTCCTGTCGTGCCGCCTGTCGGCCAACGCGCAGGACATGGAAGCGCAGTACCTGCTCGCGCTGGCGCATCAGGGGCAAAAGAATTTCAGCCAAGCCCTGCTGCTCATCAACGGATGCCTTGCCGCCAACCCCGCGGAGGGCAAGTACTACGCCGCGCGCGCCCGGATGTACGAGCAAACGGAAGCGCTCCGGCTTGCCGCCCCCGACTACCAAACCTACCTCACAAAAAATCCCGCCGACCACCAAACATGGCTACAGTACGCGCACCTGCTCCGCAGGCTGGGGCGCGCAGCCGAGGCCTGCAGGGCATTTGAGCAATCCGAGCATTACGGAAATCTTGACGCCGGAAGGTACTTGTACCGCTACTGCAAGTGAATCCGGAGGTGTCCTTTTTTAGCAAAAGGGCGTTCAACTTAGCTGCATTGCAGCCTTCCCGTAATCATTCCGTAACACGGCGGCGCTAACTTTGCCGCAAAATAAATTACTACAGCTTATGAAGCAGACAATTTTAGCAGCCGCCATGCTTGCAGGCGCCATTTTTGCAGGTGCGCTGTGCAGCGCTCACGCTCAACGAATAAAAGGCTCCGACACCATGCTGCCCCTGTCGCAGCGGGAAGCCGAGAGCTACATGAAGGCCAACGCTCAGCAAACCGTTACCGTAACCGGCGGCGGCAGCGGCGTTGGCATATCGGCGCTGGTTGAGGGGACAACGGATATTGCGCAGTCCTCGCGAAAAATCAAGTTTGACGAGCGGCAAAGGCTGCAAGCAAGCGGCAAGGCTGTCAAAGAGGTGGTGGCTGCCTTCGACGCGCTGGCCATTATTGTGCACCCCTCCAACAAGGTGCAAAACCTCACCCGCGAGCAGCTGGAGGGTATTTTTACCGGAAAAATCAGGAGCTGGAAGGAGGTGGGCGGCAGCGACCTGAAAATAGTACCCTACGCCCGCGAAACTTCGTCGGGGACGTACGAGTTCTTCAAGGAGAGCGTGCTGAAAAACAAAAGCTACATGAATGGCATTATGAACATGTCCGCCACCGGAGCTGTCATACAGTCGGTGAGCCAAACCGCGGGGGCTATCGGCTACGTGGGGCTGGCCTACCTCAGCAGGGGCGTAAAAGCCATCCGCGTATCGTACGACGGCGGAAAAAGTTTCGTTGAGCCGTCGGCAGCCAACGCAAAAAGTAAGGCTTACCCCATTTCGCGCCCCTTGTTTTACTACTACGCTGCGCAATCGGAGAGCAGCGTAATGCCGTTTATCGGCTACGTGCTGTCGGAGGAGGGGCAAAAAATTGTAGCAAACGTTGGATTTATTCCGGTGAGGTAGCGTCATGCCATATTGAGCTGCTCCAGCAAATTCTCTGTAAGCGTGTCGAAAGCGGCTTTGGGCAGCCCGTCGCTTAGCGCAGCCGGAGTTCCGCTGTCGCCGCTGTCGCAAATGCTCTGCACAATTGGGATTTCGCCCAGCAGCGCCAGCTGCCTGTCGTGCGCCAGCTGCCTGCCGCCCTCTTTTCCGAAAATGTAGTAGCGGTTTTGCGGCAGCTCGGCCGGCGTAAACCACGCCATGTTCTCCACCACGCCAAGTATGCGCGTTTTTATGTTGGCGCTGCTTAGCATGTTTATTCCCTTTAGCGCGTCGGCCAGCGCAACCTGCTGCGGCGTGCTCACCACCACCACCCCGGTCAGCTTGAGCTCCTGCAGCAGGGTGAGGTGAATATCGCCTGTGCCGGGCGGCATGTCTATCAGCAAAAAGTCGAGCTCGCCCCACTCGGCCTGCAGCAGCAGCTGCTTGAGCGCGCTCGTGGCCATGGGCGCTCGCCAGATGAGCGGGTCGCCGGGCTTAACAAAAAAACCGATGGACAGCACCTTGACGGCGTACTTCTCCACGGGAATAATCTTCTCCTGCCCGTTGAGCAACGGCTTGGCATCCTCCACTCCAAACATTTTTGGGATAGACGGCCCGTAAATATCGGCGTCAATCAGCCCTACACGGTATCCTCTTTGCGCAAGCGAGATGGAGAGGTTGGCCGCTATGGTGGACTTGCCTACCCCGCCTTTGCCCGACATTACGGCAACGGTGTAGCGTATATTTTTGGGAGCGGCGGGAGTGTGCGTTGCCGGCCTCTTTGCGGCAGGCTGCATAGGCTGGGCTTCGGCAAAAAGCAGCGCAACCTCCACCGCGCGGCCGGGGAACTCCTGCCTCAACGCTTGCTCGCACTGCCGCTTGATGGCGCTTGCAAACGGGTCGCGCGGCTTGCCAAACCGCAGCGAAAATGATATGCGCTCGGGGGTAACGTTCAGCGCCTCTACCATGCCAAGCGCCACAATATTTTTATCGCTTTCGGGGTGCGCTATGCGCATAAGTATCCCCAGTACCTGTTCATTCATCTTTCTTTGATGGAAAATTTTTTCTCTCTCCCCGTATTTTTTAGAAAAATCTGTACTTTCTCAATCATATAGCGCTGAATTTCTTGCGGGGTAACGCGGTATATCGGGTTCAGCCTGTCAAAATCTTGAGGTATTGACAGCTCTGCTACGCTAAGCAGCATGCTCACCATATCTTTGGTTCGCAAGGTGTGCCTTGTGTATAATCCTGCATTTGCAATGAGGTCGTCCAACGCAACTCCCGATTTTAAAATGGCGTAAAAATCGTAGAAATCGCGATACGCGTTTCTTCGGGACATTACATCCAGCTTCATCGCGCCTATGGTAATCAAATCTATAATGGCCAAGTTATTCAAAAAAAGCTGTCGGCGTAAGCAAGAAGGCGCTGTAAAGTTATTGTCGGCAAGAAACGTTATCTTTACGCCGCTTACGTAAAAATCACACTGGCTCATCGACAGCAAATCTTTCTTAACCTCCCCCAGCGTAGCAAGCTCTTGCTCTACTTCAGGCCAATTTACCGCTATTTTCTCACCCTTTTTGTGCCATTTGCAAAAGTCTAAATCTTCGCTTAACCGATGCCTTAGCTGCAGCGCAAGCGCAGTACCTCCCATAAGCACGTACTCTTTGATGCTGTTTAGCCGCGATACTCCTTCAAATATTGCTGCGGCGTGGGGCGATAATCCTTCTATGCTACTCATCATCAAACGTTAATCCGTTAAACATTTCGTCCGCTCGCTGCTTTATTGATGCTAAATGCTCGCGGCTTACTCTCCTGACGTACTCTGTTGGGTGTGGCTCGCTGAAAAAAATGCCCGCAAGCATGACGTTCAGGTTATGGTAGTAAGGCTCCTGGATGCAGAGCTCCTTTTTCCAAACTTCCTTTACCTTTTGAACGCCGTAGAGCGTAAGCAGCCTGCCGATTTCCTCCAAATCCAAATGCACCAGCGTTTTGCATATTAGCATTTCGTCGGTAATGTTTTCGGGCGTAAGAACGCAGAGGTTGTACGACCAAAAAGCATGCTTGCTCGCTAAGCGCCGGAATAGCTCCAACTTTATTTGCTGTTTATCAGGCATATTATCAGGCATATTATCAGGCATATTCTTTGCAGATTGCTATTTGCAAAGGTAAGCATATTTTGCCAAAGAGAAAATTACCCGACAGATTTATGTTTTTTAACAGCATAAAAGGTAGCAGTAACAAATATATGTGCTACATTTGTACTCTATTTTAGTGGAAAAATTTGAGACGATTGCAACCACGGAAAAAAATGCTAAAGCGCACGCTTACATCTTTTCCGTTACGCTCTCCTACCATAAAAATAGCCCATAAAAATAGCCCATAAAAATAATCACTGTAGTGTTTTACCATTATAAAAAAATCAATCAGCTATACAGCGTAGCTGACATTCTATTAACCAACTTATTATACAAACTAAAAAAACAAAAAAAATTATTATGGCTTATTTCTTTACTTCGGAGTCGGTATCGGAGGGGCACCCCGATAAGGTTGCCGACCAAATTTCGGACGCGCTGGTAGACGCATTTCTACGCCAAGACCCCACATCAAAAGTTGCCTGCGAAACGCTGGTAACAACCGGCTTGTGCGTGCTGAGCGGCGAGGTCAACACCCGCGCCTACGTTGACGTGCAGGAAACGGCGCGCAGCGTAATAGCGCGCATTGGCTACAACAAGGGCGAGTACATGTTCGAGAGCAAATCGTGCGGCGTAATATCCGCCATTCACGCGCAGTCGCCCGACATTAACCAGGGCGTAGTGCGCAAAAAAGCAGAGGAGCAGGGCGCCGGCGACCAGGGCATTATGTTTGGCTACGCCTGCAACGAAACCAAAGAGCTGATGCCCCTTTCGCTCACCATTGCCCACGAGCTGCTGATAGAGCTGGCGGCCATTCGCCGCGAGGGTAAGGTAATGACCTACCTGCGCCCCGACAGCAAAAGTCAGGTAACCGTTGAGTACGATGACAACGGCAAGCCGCTGCGCGTACACACCGTGGTAATCTCTACGCAGCACGACGACTTTGACAAGGATGCCGCCATGCTCAAGAAAATTAAGGACGACGTGCAGGCCATTCTCATTCCGCGCACCGTAAAAAAGCTGGGCAGGAGCGTTGCAAAGCTGTTTGACAAAAAAATTGTTCTGCACGTAAACCCAACGGGCAAGTTCGTGATTGGCGGCCCGCACGGCGATACCGGCCTTACCGGACGGAAGATTATAGTGGATACCTACGGCGGCTGGGGAGCGCACGGCGGCGGAGCCTTCTCGGGCAAGGACAGCAGCAAGGTTGACCGCTCGGCGGCGTACGCAGCCCGACACATTGCAAAAAATCTGGTAGCCGCAGGCGTTGCCGAGCAGGCGCTGGTGCAGGTGGCGTACGCCATTGGCGTGGCAAAGCCGGTAGGGCTGTACGTTAACACCTACGGCACATCAAAGGTGAAGCTGAGCGATGGAGAGATTGCGCAGAGGGTAGAAAAGCTGTTTGACCTCCGCCCCTACGCCATTGTGCAGCGCTTTGGCCTGCTCAACCCGATTTTTGAGGAAACGGCCTCCTACGGACACTTTGGCCGGGCGCCGTTTACAAGAAAAGTAGAGCTGAACATTGGCGGCAAAAAGCAGACAAAGGAGGTTGAGTTCTTCACATGGGAAAAGCTGGATGTTGTTGACGCCATTAAGAAAGAGTTTAAGCTGAAAAAGTGAAGCCAACGATTTGGGTGGTCGAATTGTGGATAAGGCCGGTAATTCAAAGGGTGCATTTCAAATTGTCGCTTTAAATAATCCCTACGGGATTATTTAAAGCGACAATTTGAAATGCACCCGCTTTACACGGCAAGGAAAAATGTAGAGTGATAGCGAAAAAATGAGCATAAAAATTTGCGTAGCGGCTAATATTCTATCTAATATAAAGGTTTTTTATATTAACTTTGCGTCGTCATTTACAAAATAGAACACGGATACCACCGACTTTATAGACAGACACTAATTTAGGAATGAGTTCAAACCAAGTTTGCTTACGCGCCGTAGAGCCTCTCGATTTGGAGCTGCTTTACGAGCACGAAAATAATCCGGAAGTGTGGGGTGCGGGCAATACGTTCGCGCCCTGCTCGCGGCATGACCTGCAGCAGCACATTCAGGGCGCAGCGCAGCAGGATATTTACGCCACCCGCCAGCTTCGCCTGATGATAGACGTGCGGCAGGGCGACGGCGTACGTATTACGGTGGGCGCGGTTGATATGGTTGACTTTGACCCGCGACACCTCCGCGCGGAGGTAGGGATTATCATCTACGAGCCGTCCTTTCGCCGTAAGGGATATGCTACGCAGGCAATGCGCCGGCTCATTCGCTATGCGGCCGATACGCTGTACCTGCACCAGCTCTACTGCGGCGTTGCCGAGAGCAACGCTGCGAGCATTGCGCTGTTCCGTAAGCTTGGGTTTGAAGCTTCGGGGATAAAAAAAGACTGGCGAAGAAATGCGCAGGCATTCGAAAATGAAATTATGATGCAGCTTATTTTGCCTGCTTCCCATTAGCGAATTTTACCCCTTCCGCTGCTTTTTCCCAGGCGGTCGTTCCTGCTTTCGCGGGAATGACCGTCTGGAAAAAAGGGGACGATGGATTGCGCTCCACCCTTTTAGCCTATTCTTTTTTGTTCGTATCCCGTAGTGCCGAGAGGCACAAAAAAACACCCGAAAAGCCCTGAAATGGGTTTATTTTCGGGTGTTGTATATTAAATGCGGAGAGGGGGGGATTTGAACCCCCGGTACCAATTGCTCAGTACGACAGTTTAGCAAACTGTTGGTTTCAGCCACTCACCCACCTCTCCAGTTTTTCTTGCTTCTCACAAGTAACGGTGCAAAGATAATACTTTTTTGGCAAAAAACAATAGGCATACTTTTAGTACATGACAGAAATTTACAATGCTCTGATATTTAATATATTATAGCAGCATTAAGCAGATTTTTGTTTGTAAAAATCTTAATCAGTAGCTTAGAAGAAATTTAAGGTGCGGTTATGAAAATACAACCTTTCGGGCTGCCGTGCTTCAAGATAGCTTTGAACGAAGATTTTTTGAAGCAACAATCACATTTTTGACACCCCCACCCTACGGAACGATGCAAGTGTCGATTGAATATAGACTCTATCAATTATCAATTTCCCATCGGCTTATTCCCCGCTCTTTTTCGCTGAACTCTGCGCCGATTTTCACTAATTTTCGTCCGTCGGCGGTGAATGGAATGAGGTAGCCTTTTGAGTCGATTTGCGCCAGCGCTTTTTCTGCAGTGCCGCGATTCGCCATTTTGAATTCGAAAACATAAATCGTGTCAGCCGTTTTTATTACGGCGTCGGCTCGACCGGCAGAAGTTTTCACCTCTGCCTGCACAAATTGCCCCATCAGCGTTATCAGGAGATAAAAAATGAATTGATAGTACCGTTCATCCTTGTCCTTATTGCCTATCAGCTCGTATGAAATACTTGCGTAAAAGGCTCTCATGTTGCTCATGAACCCGTCAACGTCGCCCGCACGGAGCTTTTTGACAAAAGATGCTGCCGAAAATTCTTGCTGAAGCCCATATTCAGGAGCATAAATCGGCAGCAAATTATCCAAAAAGCCGTACTTGACTTCTTCATTCGGAAAGCCGAGCATGTATTCATCGTACTCCCGATTATATTGTTTGATTGTCAGGTAGCCGCTTTGGTACAGTAAAGGGATGGGATTATATTCTCCGATTTTATAGTCAGCAATAGATTTTGCTGCGATAACTACGCCGTCTTCCAGATTCGGAATGTTATAGTTTACTTTTTTAAGCATTTTTACAAGGAAAGTAGGCGTACCGGTTTCGAACCAGTAGTCGCTGATATCCCTGTGATAAAAAGTATTCAAAACGCTGTACGGGTTGTATATATCCTCACTTTTTTTGGCAAAATGGTAACCGTCATAATGCTTTTTCAATTCTGCAAGCGTTTCTTCGTAAGTGAATCTATTTTCTTCGGCTAATTGTTTGATTTCCGGCTGAAAATATTGAATAAGCTCTGTTTCGGATATGCCGCAAATGCCGGAGAAGTCATTGTCCATACTAATATCCGTCAGATGGTTCAAGTCGCTGAAAATGCTGACTTTCGAAAATTTGGTTACTCCGGTGAGAAACACAAACCGCAAGTTGGCGTCGGCGCTTTTCAGTACGCCATAAAAACCTCTCAGTACATCGCGAATGGATTGGTTAAGGTCTTCATTATCTAATGTGTTTACCAGAGGCTTGTCGTATTCATCAATCAAAACGACTACTTTACGACCGGTTTTTGCGGAGGCGCGATTAATCAGCCCGATCAAACGGGAGGCAGGAGTTGTGTCGGCTTCATCTTTTCCCCATTGTTGCTCCATGTTCCTCAAATTAGTATCCAGAGCGACATGCAGTGAAGTCAGATCAGTATAACTTTCTACGTTAAAATCAATGTACAAGACCGGATATTCTATCCATTCTTTTTCCAGCTCGGCAATAGCCAAACCCTCGAAAAGTTCTTTTTTCCCAAGAAAATATGCTTTGAGGGTAGATAAAAAAAGACTTTTCCCAAAACGACGGGGACGACCCAG
>JAISGH010000154.1 GCA_031263185.1 Prevotellaceae bacterium
AAAGCTATTTATTGTTTATTCTCGGAGATTTAACAATGAATAATTTTTTAAATATTGAAAAAAGGTGCATCTTTGCCATGTCTTAATTCTATGCTTTTATTGGTTATTTGTAAAAAAAACGTGCTAACAAATGCTATCCTTTTCATCCATAAGCATTGCTCTACTTTCTGTAGCGCCTACAGGCCATAACTTGAGCGTGTGGGCACACGTCGGACACACACACACACACACACACACACACACACACACACACACACACACACACACACACACACACACACACACACACACACACACTGCTCAATGAGTTACGTAATGCGGCCTTAGCATACGTAATTTTTTCGACTTTTACAACACTTTGTACCTTTTCTTTTTTGATGAACGACCGGATGCTGCGGCCGTTCATTTTTTTTGCTGCCGCAGCCAAGCTGCTGCCTTTACTCCGGCGCGGCAATGCGCAGCAGCGCACTCCCTCGCTGCTTGCGGCTGCCGGCTTTCTTTGCATCCCCAATAAGCGGCTGCGTTTTTCGGCTGCTTATGTTTTCAATTCTTTATTTTCTCACTTTAAACCAATTACTATGTACCAAAAATTGTTCGATCAAAGTCGAACGGGGCAGATAGCGTCTGCGCCCGTTCAAACGACCGGCGGTACGGTAGCGGCAAGGCGCGCAAAGCGCTTGCTGCTGTCGTTAATGCTCTGCGCAGCCTTGCCCTGGTCGCTGAATGCGCAAGACCTCAACATCTCCGGCACGGTAATCGGCTCCGACGGCGAGCCGGTTGTGGGGGCAAGCGTTGTGGTGAAGGGGTCAACCGTTGGCGTAGCTACCGGAGCGGGCGGGAGCTACAACATCACCGCACCCGCCACCGCAACGCTGGTATTTTCATTCCTTGGCCTGTCCACCCGGGAGGAAGCCGTTGCAGGACGCAGCCGTATTGACATTACGCTGGGCGAAAGCGACCAGTACCTTGACGAGGTAGTGGTGGTGGGCTACGGCACGGTAAAGAAAGCGAACCTCACGGGCGCTGTTGACCAGGTGAGCGGAAGCATACTGGCCGACCGTCCGGTTACGTCGGTAACTCAGGCGCTGCAAGGGGCGGTTGCCAACTTGAACATTTCGTCCAACACCTCAACAGGCGTTGGGGGAGGCGGTTCGCCCGGCGCAAAAATGTCCTTCAACATTCGAGGGGTAACCGGCTTGAGCAGCGGCTCGGCTACATCGTCCGCAAGCCCCTTGATTGTAGTGGACGGTATTCAGTCGCAAGACATCAACAGCATTAACCCCGATGATATTGCCAGCATTTCGGTGCTGAAAGATGCCGCTTCCGCCGCTATCTACGGGTCTAACGCTCCCTACGGCGTGGTGCTGATTACCACCAAAAAGGGAAGTAAAGATGCCAAGCCAACCGTTACCTACAGCAATAATTTTGGCTGGTCAAGCCCCATTAACCTGCCGGAGCAGGTAAACTCGGTAGAGTGGATGCAAATCATGAACGAAGCAGGCCAAAATACCCGTGGCGCAAACTTTCTTGATGACAACACCATGCAGCGTATTCAGGATTACTACGACGGAAAAATTACTACCAGCACCGTTGCCATTCCTTCAAGAAAGGAGTGGGCAAGTTTTGACAACTTTGATGGTCTTGGCCTTGGTAATGATAACATAAACTGGTATGACGAGTACTTCAAACAAAGCGCGATGACCCAACAGCATAATTTAGGCGTGTCGGGCGGAAGCAGCAACTCCTCCTACTACATAGGGGCAGGCTACATGGAGAAAGAAGGTGTATTGAAATACGGCGACGACTCTTACAACCGCTACAGCGTACGCGCCAACCTGTCGTCGAGCATTACCAAATGGCTTACGGCTAATCTTCGCGGGTCGTTCACGCGGGGGATTACCGATAGCCCTTCGAGCTCGGGCAATGACAACTTCATGCAGCAAATAGCCCAGAAGTGGCCTATTATTCCCCGCATAACCCCCAGCGGACACTACAGCGAGCAAAGCGACATTGACGCCTACCTGTACGGCGGACGGAATGTAACTACCGATGATATGTCGGTAATTACCGGCGAGTTTGTTCTTACTCCGCTGAAAGGATGGACTACAACCGTCAACTATACGTTTACCGACAATAATATTTTCAACGACAAGGATGTCTTGCAGCGCAAGTACTACGATACCGAAGAAGTTCTCTACTACGCGCCGGCATGGACAAGCGACGGGTTTAACAAATATACCCGTGGACGGGACATTCTGACGCGCACAAGGTCGGACTACGAGCAGCATACCATCAACGCTTTCACCTCCTACGAGCTGGATTTGGACGGGCACTACCTGAAAGGTATGGTTGGCTTTGCTCAGGAAGAATTTCACAACTACCAAATTGTATCCAGCAGCGGTAACGGTACGCTGTACACAACGGAGCTGCCCACGTTTCAAACCCTGTACGGCGCCACCAGCCAAAGCATCACCGAGCCGAAAAAAGAAACGTTGACCACCCGTGGGGTATTCGGCAGAATTAACTACGGATACAAGGAGCGCTACCTGCTGGAGTTGAACGGCCGCTACGACGGTACCTCCCGCTACCTTTCGGACGTTCGCTTCAAGTTTTACCCCGGCGCTTCTGCCGCATGGGTGGCTTCTCGAGAGAGCTTTTGGGGCAACGACAAGGTAACTTCCGTTGTGGATTTGCTGAAAATACGCGCTTCTTACGGTTCCTTGGGCGAGCAGAGCGGCAGCTACTACCCGTTCTATCCGAGCTTGAGCGTAACGCCGGCTACCGGCACTGCGTGGCTATTTAACGGCAGCCGCTACAGCTCGCTTTCTTACCCTGGCATCGTAAATCCCAACCTGACGTGGGTTACCAGCACAACGGTTGACTTTGGCGTGGACGTAGCGCTGCTCAGAAATCGCCTCACGGCAACGTTCGACTGGTATCGCCGTTCGTCCAACGATGTGGTAGGGCCGGCGGAGCAGCTGCCGGCTGTGCTGGGCGCCGCCGCTCCGAATACCAACAACGCTTCGCTGGAAACAAACGGATTTGAGCTGACCCTGGGCTGGAGAGACCAAATAAAAGACTTCAGCTACGGCATCAGGGCAATCCTTGCTGATGCCAGAAGCGTGGTGAAAAAGTATCCCAATGAGAACAAAAACATTGGTACATGGTACGACGGCGCTGTTATTGGCGACATTTGGGGGTACGTAACCGAAGGCTACTACACGCAGGCTGAGCAGGACGCCGGTATTGATCAGGACAGGCAAGCGCGTTTAGGTAACAACTGGACAGCAGGCGATATTAAATACGCAAACCTCGATGGCGACCCGCTCATTACGCCGGGCGACAACACGCTGGAAAACCCCGGCGACCGTAAAATAATAGGCAACAGCACACCTCGCTACACTTTTGGTATCACCATAGACGCAGCATGGAAAGGTTTTGACGTCAGCATGCTCTTTCAGGGTGTCGGCAAGCGCGACTACTGGATGGGAGATGTTGCAGTCGGTAACTTTTGGGGGCTGTCGAACAGCGAATGGCAGGCCAACCTGCTCACCGTGCACAAAGACCGCTGGACACCGGAAACTCCCAACGGGTATTTTCCGAAGTACTACTTGACAGGTGCACAAAATCAAAAGAATCAGGTAGCTCAAACCAAGTATTTGCAGGATGCCTCCTACCTGCGCTTCAAAAATCTGCAAATAGGCTACACGCTTCCAAAGCAGCTGCTGGATAAGGTAGGCATAAGCAAGCTCAGGGTGTACGTCAGCGGCGAAAACTTGGCTACGCTGACTGATTTTATCGAAACTATTGACCCCGAATTTCTGTCGAACAGAGGCTTGATATACCCCCTGCAGCGCACGTGGTCTATCGGAGTAAATCTTTCATTTTAACTAAATACAAAATCGCTAAAAAAAAATGTTATGAAAAAAGTATGGATATTTTTGTTCGCGTTCACAGGCTTGCTCTGGGTGAGCTCCTGCAGCGACGAATTTATGGACAGGGTACCGGAAAACAGCATCAGCGATGGCGCTGTGTGGAAAACCCCCAACGACTTGCAGCTGTACGTCAACAATTTCTACAATCGAACTGACTTGCTGCTTTACGACAATAATGCAGGAGGCAGCTGCAACATAGGAATATACACCATTGACCGCGACAACGGTAGCGACACGGAAATTCCCCGCGACTACAACACGCACATGAACGGTCAAACAACCCTCCCCTCAACCGGTGAAGGATGGGCAAGGGATGACTGGGCTGCCTTGCGCGACATCAATTACTTCTTTGCCAACTACCAAAAAGCCACAGGCAGCGAAAGCGAAATCAACCGCTACGTGGGAGAAGCCCTGTTCTTTAAAGCTATTTTCTACTACAACAAGCTGCGTCGCTTTGGCGATGTACCTTGGTACGACCAGCTGCTCAACCCCGACGATACGGAGCTGCTGAACAAGCCGCGCGACTCGCGCAAGCTTGTGGTGGAAAAGTTGATGGCGGAATTGGATAACGCTGTTACCTATCTTCCCTCCAGAGGCGCAAGCACCGCCTGGGATGGACGGGTGAACAAGGAAGCGGCTATGGCGCTGCAAGCCCGCATTGCCCTCTACGAAGGTACATGGGAAAAATACCATGCAGGGACAGCATTTGGAGTGTCCGGCTCCGATGGCGCTGCCTTTATCCAAAAGGCCGCTAACGTAACCGACGCTTTGATTGCTTTGGGAACTTGCGACTTGGATAATGTTGGAGCCCCGAATGGCTACCAAAATGTGTTCAACAAGGAAAGCTACGTGGGCAGCAAGGAAGTGATGTTTTGGAGGCAATACAATTCTTCACTTGGAATTACCAACGGTTGGTCGGACTTTAGCACCTACGGCGCCCTGACAGGCTTGAGCAAGAGCATGGTAGAATCCTACCTTTGCGATGACGGCAAGCCGATTGATGAAAGCTCACAGTACCAAGGCGACGCTACGCTTCTTGACGTGGTTGCCAATAGAGACCCGCGCCTGAAGCAAACCATCTACGTCAACGACAGTGCGCATGTGCAGTTTCATCCCAGCCAGCCTAACCCGTATTTTGTATATCCCTCGTTTGAAGTAAACGATAAGCTGTGCGTTACCGGCTATCAGCTCTACAAGGGGCATATTCCCTCAGTAAATCTGACCGGCTCTATGAACCAGAATGCGCTGATATACTTCCGCTACGCCGAGGCGCTTTTAATCAATGCCGAAGCAAAAGCCGAGCTGGGGACGCTTGACCAACCAGCGATAGACAAAACTATCAAGCTGCTGCGAGACAGAGTTAGTATGCCGAATATGACGCTGTCGGAAGTAAATGCGTTGACCTATCCCAATGGCAAGGAATTTCCCAATCTGTCAAACATCATCAATGAGGTACGCCGCGAGCGGAAAGTCGAGCTGGCTGCTGAGGGTTTCCGCGTAGATGATATTTTCCGCTGGGCTGCTGCCGAAATATTGATTAAAGGTAAGCTGCCCAAAGGCGCTAAGCTGGCGCAATGGCAGGGAACGCTTGTCCCTGACCCTTCGCAGGCATTTAAAGATGCTGTAGCCGGATTGGCAGCAGATGCGGATGGGTACATTTTTCCGTATGCAGCTCAACAGGCCATAGCCTCTACCGGCTATAACTTTAATCCTGCCCGTGATTACCTGCGTCCTATACCAACAGACCAAATAGTGCTAAACCCGAAGTTGACCAACAACCCGGGCTGGCAGTAAAGAGGCATAGCAAGGCGTTTGCAAGCAGCAAAGGCGCAAAGACCGTAGATTTACTCTGCGGGGCTTTGCGCCTTTTAAAACCTTACCTCATTAAAACGATAAAAACGGCGCGGGAAAAATGAGGTAATAAGGTGGTGAAAATGTGTAACAATTTGCTACTGAGGTTGTTTTGTTAAGAAAAAAATTAGGTGAAAATGAGGTTGCATTTGGCTACGTCGAACTTCGCTTCAAATTGTCGCATATAGGTGCTATGCGCCTATATGCGACAATTTGAAATACACCCAAATTCTTTGACGTGTTGGTTTACACGTAAAAATTCATATCTTTGTAATCGAATGTCTATGATAATTTTTTATGCCACAGATTAGCAGCTTTTACGGGAAAATGCCCGGACGTGCTTTGAGGTTAGCTTTTGAATGGCTTGATTTGCACCGCGAAGAGTTGTTGGAAGAATGGAATAAAGCACAAAGAGGCGAGGCATTGCAAGCTATAGCCCCTTTAAAATAAAAGAAATACTATGTTTTTGGAAGTTACCAATGCAAAATATTTGGATAGCTATCGCTTGCTGCTTACATTCAACAACGGCGAGCAGAAAACCGTTGATTTGCAAAATGAATTGAACGGTAGCGCTTTCGCCCCGCTACGGCAGCTGGACTATTTCAAAAAATTCCGAATAAAATACAATACTGTTGAATGGGAAAACGGTGCCGATTACGCGCCGGAGTACCTTTACGAAATAGGGCTACCCAAGCCGATTAAAAGTGCAGAAAAATGATAGCAGCATAGAGGAATCTTTGCTGCACATACTCGACCGAGCCTCATGGATAAAAAGCGTGGAGGATTTTCTCACAACTCCTGCGTTGGAAAAGTAGCCTCAAGGTTTTACCTCAAGTAAACGTGTAAGCCAATACTCCGTTCGGGTAAAGACCGAATTATTTCGATTACCGAGCTGTTCGACTACGTGAACAGTAACGTGAGAGATTTTACGCAGGGCCGGCAAAACCCGGTGATTGCCGGCAGCTACGACGAGGCGTTGCCGGTAGCCGTTGTGAGGGAGTAGCGCTGCCGCTGGGCGATTCAAGCAGGGAGACTTGCGCTTCGCATGAAAGGAAAGGCTTCGTGTATAAAATCTTTGACATATTTCTGTAAAATAAAAGGATTACCCTGAGCGCGCTGTTCTAACGGGAAGCGGGGTAATCACACGGTGCAAAAGTACAACCAATAGTTGAAACGGCAAAATATTTTCGGGAGTTTTTTTATCAATCCGCGATTCTTCAGCAAAAGAATCAAATCTTGCGGAAGCGTACAAATCTTAGTATAATTTACTTTCATAAGGATATAAAATAAAATGACCCGCGCATTTGAGCATTGTTAAGAGGCTTCGCGGGTACTCACGGTGCAAAAGTACAACCAATAGTTGAAACGGCAAAATCTTTTGGCTAAATCTTTTTTTGAGGTGCTATGAAAATAGCTTGCAGTTCGGTAGTTAGGATACAGATGAAATGTGGGGGCGGCTTGAAACCTTATTTTTACCTAATTTATCTAACTAAACAACCTCAGTAGCAAATGGTTACATAGCATATCCAAACCTCATTACCTCATTTTTTTCGTAGCCATTTCATCGTTTTAATGAGGTAATGAGGTTGTTGATATGCGTATTAATTCATTGCTACTGAGGTTGTTTTGTTAAAAAAATTAGGTGAAAATGAGGTTTCAAATTTTCGCAGGAATGACGGTGGGAAGGAGAAAGAAAAGGCTCAAAATGAAATTTTCATAGCACCTCAAAAAAAAGATTTAGCCCAGAATTCAGAATTACATTTATTCTCAAACCTACTGCAACCGCAAATCCCAGTCTTTCCAAACGGCTTCGAAGCCCTGCCTTTTTATGGATGCCAAAACCTCTGCCGGACTTCGGTCGTCGCTGACGGCAAACTGCTCCAACTCGCCGCGGTAAACGGCGTAGCCTCCGGGGTCGGTTTTGGAGCCGGCGCTGAGCGAAGTAACCCCCAACCCAATCATTCCATCGCGAAAAACTTTTCTTTCGCGGGTTGAGAGGGCAATTTCTATATCGTGGTCAAAAAGGCGGTAGGCAAAAATCAGCTGCGCCAGCTCGCTGTCGCTCATAACAACGTTAGCCCGAAAGCCGCCCCCCTCGTGCGGCCGCATACGGGGAAACGAAATGGAGTACCGAGTTTGCCAGTACGCCTTTTGCAGGTAGCGGAGGTGCATGGCCATAAAGGTTACGTCGGTGCGCCAATCCTCCAGCCCAATGAGGACGCCCAGCCCTATCTTATGCACGCCGGCTTTCCCCATGCGGTCGAAGCCGTCCAAGCGCCAGCCGAACTTCGACTTCATTCCCTTGGGGTGGTAAACCCGGTAGCGCCCCTTGTTGTACGTTTCCTGATAGCAGTACACGGCGTTCAGGCCGGCTTCGGACAGCTGCCGGTACTCCGCCTCCCTCAGCGGCTGCACCTCAATGGAGATGGACGAAAAGTAGGGCTTTACGAGGCGAATGGCGTTTTCGATGTAGCTGGCCCCCGCATCCCTCGGATTTTCTCCGGTTACGAGGAGAATATGCTCAAAGCTGCCGATGCGCTTAATGGCCTCCACCTCGCGCAGGATTTGCTCGTCGCTCAGGATAATCCGCCGTATATCGTTGTTGTGGTTAAACCCGCAGTAAACGCAGTGGTTCATGCAGGAGTTTGTCAGGTAAAGCGGGATGTAGAGCTGCACGGTGTTGCCAAAGCGCTGTAGGGTGTGCCGCCGGCTTAGCGCGGCCATTGGCTCTATGCTGGCTTGGGCAGCCGGCGACACCAGCGCCATAAAATCGTCTATGCTTAGCCTTTCCTTGCTCAGCGCAAGCTCAACGTCGGCGGATGTTTTGGCGTAAATGCGGGAGCGTATGGCCTCCCAATCGTACTCGTCCAGCCGCTCAGTAAAATCCATAGCAGGCAATTCTTAATTATTAATTGTTAATTGTTAATTGTTAATTTCACACGCCTCCTTTGCCAGCTTCATGGCGCAGAAGTGCGGCCCGCACATGGTGCAGTGGTCGCTCTCGTCGTTCAGGCGGCCGGCTTTGTAGTACTCAAGCGCTCGCTCGGGGTCGAGCGAGAGGTTGAACTGGTCTCTCCACCTGAAGTCGAAGCGGGCTTTGCTCAGGGCGTTGTCCCTTACCTGCGCTCCCGGGTATTCTTTTGCAAGGTCGGCGGCGTGGGCGGCTATCTTGTAGGCAACCACGCCGGCGCGAACGTCTTCTTTGTTGGGCAGCCCCAGGTGCTCCTTGGGCGTAACGTAGCAAATCATTGCCGTGCCGTACCGCGCAATCTGCGCCGCGCCGATGGCCGACGTGATGTGGTCGTAGCCGGGGGCGATGTCGGTAGTCAGCGGGCCAAGCGTGTAGAACGGAGCGCCGTGGCAGAGGCGCACCTGCTCGTCTACGTTGGCCTTTACCTTGTGCAGCGGCACGTGTCCGGGGCCTTCTATGAGCACCTGTACGCAGCGCTTCCACGCTACTTGGGTCAGCTCGCCCAGCACGGAGAGCTCGGCGAGCTGGGCGGCGTCGTTGGCGTCGCCGATGGAGCCGGGGCGAAGCCCGTCGCCCAGCGAAACCGCAACGTCGTACTGCTTCAGGATTTCGCAAATATCCTCAAAGTGGGTGTAGAGAAAGTTTTCCTCCTTCCGCTGCGCCATCCATCCGGCAAGGATAGCGCCTCCGCGGGAGACGATGCCGGTGGTGCGCTTTTGCGCCAGCGGCAGGTGTGCCCGGAGCAGCCCTGCGTGGATGGTGAAGTAGTCCACCCCCTGCTCGCACTGCTCAACGAGGATGTCGCGGTAGCCCTCCCAGGAGAGCTTCGCTACCTCGCCGCCAACGCTCTCCAGCGCTTGGTATATCGGCACCGTGCCCACCGGCACCGGCGAGCTGCGGATAATCCACTCCCGCGCTTCGTGGATGTTGCTGCCGGTGGAGAGGTCCATGAGCGTATCGCCTCCCCACTTGCAGCTCCAAATGGCTTTTTCCACCTCCTCCTCAACGCCGGACGACAGGGCGGAGCTGCCGATGTTGGTGTTTATCTTCACCAGAAAGCTTGCCCCGATGACCATTGGCTCGGCCTCGGGGTGGTTGATACCGGCCGGAATAATTGCTCTGCCTGCGGCCACTTCGCTGCGGACAAGCTCGGGCGTGATGTGGCTGGGTATCCCCAGCGCGTCGCACTGCTGGTTTTCGCGGATGGCCGCGTACTCCATTTCGGGGGTGATGATACCCTGCCGGGCGTAGTACATTTGCGTAATGCTCTTTCCTTTTGCCGCCCGCCGCGGGAGGTTGACCACGGGGAAGCGGATGGCGGCGAGGCTGGGGTCGGCAAGGCGGCTGCGGCACCCGGCGGACGAGAAGGCGGGCAGCCTTTCGGCGTCGCCTCTGCGCTCAATCCACGGCTCGCGGAGGCGGGGAAGACCTTGGCGCACGTCAACGGCGATGTCCGGGTCGGAGTAGGGGCCGCTGGTATCGTAAACGGTAACAGGGGCGTTTTTTTCTCTTTTCTCCACCCCATTCTCAACGGAGATGGTATCCAGCAGGGATATTTGGCGCATGCCGACGCTAATGTCGTGGAGCGTTCCCTTGACGTAGATTTTCCGCGAGGCGGGGTAGGAGATGTTCATGGCAGTGTTGTTCATTGCTTTTGCTATTTTAGCGGGTTAATCATTCATCAAAAAAGAGGTGAGCGGGCTGCTTGCCTGCGCCGCGCTCAGGGTGGGCGGCAGCTGCGCCTCGAAGGCCGTGCGCCCGCTTACCACCGCCATGCGGAAGGCGCCCGCCATGGCAACGGGGTCGCCGGCAACGGCAATGGCAGTGTTGACCAGCACGGCGTCGGCGCCCAGCTCCATCGCCTCGGCAGCGTGCGAGGGTGCGCCGATGCCGGCGTCCACCACAACGGGGACGCGGCTTTGCTCGATAATTATCGCCAGCAGGTCGCGCGTTCGCAGGCCTTTGCTGGTGCCTATCGGCGCACCGAGAGGCATCACGGTGGCCGCGCCGGCCTCCTCCAGCCGCTTGCACAGAACGGGGTCGGCCTGCACGTAGGGCAGGACGACGAAGCCGAGCTTGGCCAGCGCCTCGGTTGCCTCCAGCGTTTCCACCGGGTCGGGCAGGAGGTAGCGCGGGTCGGGGTGGATTTCCAGCTTCAGCCAGCAGGTTTCAAAGGCGTCGCGCGCCAGCTGCGCGGCAAAAACGGCTTCTTTGGCGCTGCGAACGCCGGAGGTGTTGGGCAGCAGCCGGACGCCCGGCTGCAGGATGTGCGCCAGCATGTCGTCCTGCCGGTTGCCGAAGTCCACCCGCTTCATGGCGACGGTTACCATTTGCGTCTGCGAAGCCTCAATAGCCTGCTGCATGACGCCGTTGGAGCTGAATTTTCCTGTCCCCAAAAACAGGCGGGAAGTAAACGTCTCCCCGGCAATGGTTAAATCTGTCATTCTGAAATTTTGAATTTTGAACCTTGGAAATTTTGAATTTTGAATTTTGAATTTTGAATGCCTGACGGCGCAAGTTAATTCAAATTTTGAATTTTGAATGTTGAATACCTGACGGCGTAAGCCAATTCAAAATTCAGAATTCAAAATTCTCTTAACTTCCTCCTCCGGATTTTGCGCCTGCAGAATGGCCGACGAGAGGGCAACGCCGGATACGCCGGCGCTCAGGAGGGCCGGAATATCGTCCGCCGTGACGCCGCCGATGGCGAGCACCGGCAGGCGTACGCCGTGCTCCCTGCACTGCTCCATAATCCGCCGGTAGCCGGACAGGCCAACAACGGGGCTCAGGTTTTTCTTGGTAGCCGTGAAGCGAAAAGGCCCCAGCCCGATGTAGTCAACGCCGGCGCTGCTGAGCCGCAGGATATCCTCGAGCGTGTTGGCCGTTCCGCCGATAGTAAAGCCGCTGCCCAGCCGCTGCCGGGCTTCGCGCGGCGGCATGTCCGCCTTTCCGAGGTGTACGCCTGCGGCGCGGAGGCGCCTGCAAACCTCCACGTGGTCGTCAACGTAGAGGCTGGCGCCGCAGCTGTCGCACAACTTTTTGGCGAGCGCCCCGACCCTTTCCACCTCCTGCGGGGAGGCCTCCTTCATCCGCAGCTGCACCTGCCGGCAGCCGCCCGCAAGGGCAACCTCTACCGACTGCAGGTAGCTGTAGCGCTCCGTTTGGTGCGTTATAAACAGTAATCCTTTCAATTTTGAATTTTGAAATGCCTGACGGCGCAAGCCACTTCAAAATTCAAAATATTAGAATTCAAAATTCAGAATGGCTTTGTTGCAGCGGCGTGTATGCGTTTACCGTCTCGTGAGGGCAATGTCATTAAGTTAGGGACATTCGGCAAACGCAAACCCTAACTTTAAATTTTGTGCGTTTGCCCTGTCGTAGCGCCTCAAAAAAAGATTTAGCCCGTGAACCCAATCGTGCTGTAATCCGGATTTTTTGTGCCTTACGCATGGGTCATTTCTTTTTTTTCGATTTCGATTTCTTTTTTTTAGGTATTCTGATAATTATTTCTTTCACCTTTTTTTTAGATATCTGATAATTATTTCCCTCCCTCCCCTTTTTAAATATCTATAAACTAGTATACCAACTCCGAAAGACATGCTAATCATTATCACGATTAATATTTTTCCTGACATTGGAAATTTTTTATAGAAAATAATGCCAATACGATGTGTGCGTTTTTCAGCAAGGTCACTTATAATGATTTCAGAAGAAAAAGGTGTAGATATGTGACCTCTCATTGTTATAGGTAGTATGTCGCCTTCTTTTATGGGAAATTCTTTTACTTGTTCTGATAGTGCATAGGAGTTCGAACTATCTCCTATTGTAAAATCGCGCATTGCACCGTCTTCTTGCTGCAAAGAAAATCCATATGTTTTGTCTTTAATATTATTAAAAGTTAGATTTGAAACCAAACTACGTTCGTATATATGATTTGTATAATAAAAAGGGAAATGGTTTTCGCTGACTTGACTTGGCAATTCTATGCTAATGTTATCTTCTAAAATATTAATTATTTTATATCTATTTGGTTTTAGTATTTGTTGTATCTTTTCTTGAATTAGTGGTGGTTTTGTTTTTACTGTTTTACTATCAATACCTATCACATTCAAATAAATGTTTCGGTTAGAAAGATCATGGATGACAGAGTCTATTGATGGTAGATCTTTTTTGTTAGGAATAAAATCACTCAAAAAAACCAACGTATGTTGTTTAGGTGGCGAAAATCGGCTATAGGGTTTTTCGTGCGCAATCTGTCTTTTAACATGCTTGAATACGGAGCTGAAGATAGTATTTTTTCCATTAATTTCTATTGAGTTTACTTTAGAAGAAGCGGTTATTATATTTTCACACGAAAAATTGTCAAAAAATATTGAATCTCTCACATCATCTGCAAATGTAATTATCTCAAACTTTGATTTTGAATCTTTCATGTTACATAAAATCACATGCAAGTGACAACGTAATAGCCTAGATAAAGAGATTGGCACGTTACCATCCGTTTTTTTTAGATAGCTATTTTTCTGATTCTCAGACCCTATCATTTTGTTGGCTTCCATTAGTTTTTTATCCAGATTTTTTGGATCTATTTGTATTACTGTATTTGTCGATTTTGAAATGTCTAATGCAAAGTAAATGGTTGGATGCTTACTGCTATCTATAATTTCTGCTATGTCAGTAGCGGAATAATTTTACTGTTGATGTAAAACAAGTTGAGCGTATTGGTAAAATCCGAAATTTTTATGTCGCTCAAGTAGCTGTACACCGCTTGCTCAAACATTGTAACGCCTTTCACGTACCCGTCCATGCTGCCCGAATTTTCCATGTAGACGTTGACGGTAGGTTTGGGCAGCGTAGCAGCAGCAACCGGTACAGTTGCGGTTGCGGCATCGCTTTGGGGGGAAGATTGTTCGCCGTGCTTTCTTCCCGATTGGCCACCGCAGGAGCATAAAAGCAAAACGGCAAGTATAGCGCATAGAATTTTTTGCATATTTTCCATTATTTGATTTAATTTATAAAATTCAACCGATTTTATACCGTAAAAAATTTCCAACGTATTTATGCTCAGGCAAGAACAAGACGGCTTTGCTTACAGTAAAAGGTGCGACAAGAATGTTGTCAAGCTTGCATGCAAACGCATTTTCTACTGACAAGCTCTTTCTCTTTCCGAACGATTTTGCCCCGCTTGGGCAAATCTTCTACCCAATTTCCTATTTTGTTATATTCCTCCATCTTTACGATTCGTCTGCAAAAATACATATTTTTTGTGTATTATGGCAGACCTGTCGTATTTTATTTCCTGCGCCGGCCGAAAAAATTACGTGAGCTTGCGCACCCTGCTTCGCGGGAATGGCACCTGGAAAATTCCTACTTCCCCCAATAAATTATGTGTGCGCACACGTAAATAAAAAATATATGCTATATTTGCACAAGGTAACCATGCAGCGGCAAAAAGGCGGCTGCACGTGCGGCCTGTTGTAATTCACTATTATCCAAATCATTTAAATTGTAGCGTATGAAAAAAATTATTCTCCTTGCGGGTATCCTGCCGGCGGTGGTATGCGCCAACGGCCAAACCATGAAAGAAGCGTGGCAGCAGGCTGCGGTGGTCGAAAAAAACATCGGCTTGCCGGTCTTCAAAGCGCAGCAGGTTGCGATTACCGCCTTTGGCGCTGTGGCCGGCAACCCGGCGCAGCTCAACCATAAGGCTATAGACAGCGCCATTACCGCCTGCTCCAGCGGCGGCGGCGGCACGGTAACGGTGCCCCCGGGCGTGTTCTACACCGGCCCCATAACGCTCAAAAGCAACGTAAACCTTCACCTTGAGGAGGGCGCCGTGCTGAAGTTCACCACCGAGGCAAAGTACTACTTTCCGGCAACGCTAACGCGCTGGGAAGGCATAGACTGCTACAACGCGCGTCCTCTCATCTACGCATACAAGGCAGTAAACGTTGGCATCACCGGCAAGGGAACTATCGACGGCAGCGCCTCCAACAGCGACTGGTGGGCAAAGTGCGGCGCCGTAAAGTACGGCTACAAGGAAGGGCAAATCTCGCAGCGCACGGGGCGCCCAAAGCTGCTTGAGTTTGAGCAAAGCAAAACGCCCGTCGAGGCGCGCATTATGACCGAGGAGGACGGCCTGCGCCCGCAGCTCATCAACCTCTACGAGTGCACCCGCGTGCTGATAGAGAACGTGAAGCTTACCAACTCGCCATTTTGGGTTATCCACCCGCTGCTCTGCGACCAGCTGACGGTGCGCAACGTCAACGTGCTGAGCCACGGCCCCAACAGCGACGGCTGCGACCCCGAATCGTGCAGCAACGTGCTCATCGAAGGCTGCACATTCGATACGGGCGATGACTGCATTGCCATCAAGTCGGGGCGAAACAACGACGGACGCCGCTGGAACCGGCCAAGCGAAAACATTATCGTGCGCCGCTGCAAAATGAAGGACGGACACGGCGGCGTGGTGATAGGAAGCGAAATATCCGGCGGCTACAAAAACCTGTACGTAGAAAACTGCGAAATGGACAGCCCTGAGCTGGAGCGGGTAATTCGCATCAAAACGAGCGCCTGCCGCGGCGGCATCGTCGAAAACGTGTTTGTTCGGAACGTAAAGGTTGGGCAGTGCAAGGAGGCCGTGCTGAAAATAAATCTGGTGTACGACCCCCGCGAGCAGTGCCAGCGCGATTTTCCGCCAACCGTGCGCAACGTGCACCTCGAAAACGTAACCTCCGAAAAAAGCCGCTACGGTGTGCTGATTACCGGCCTGGAGGGCTTGGAGAATGTGTACGACGTTAGCGTGTCGAGCAGCTCCTTCAACGGCGTGGAGAAGGGCAACTCAATATCCGGCGCGCGGAACGTAAAGTACGCCAACCTGTACATCAACGGACAGCTAACCGAGTAGCGATATGCCAGCCAAAAAATACCCCCTGATTTTTCTTGCCGCAATGCTGCTCTGCATTTGCGCCGCAGAGCGCAGGCCATTTACCGTCTTCATGGTGGGCGACTCTACTATGGCCGACAAGCCGCTGGACAAAGATAAGCGCGAGCGCGGCTGGGGTATGCTCATGCCCGAATTTCTGACAGGCGAGGTAACGGTTGAGAACTACGCCGTAAACGGGCGAAGCACAAAAAGCTTCAGGGACGAAGGGCGCTGGGAAAAGGTAGTAGACCGCGTGAAGCCCGGCGATTACGTCTTTATACAGTTTGGGCACAACGACGAAAAGCAGGCCGATACCACCCGGTATGCAGAAGCCGAAACCGCTTTTCGCGCAAACCTTGCACGCTACGCGGAGGAAACGCGGGCTAAAGGCGGCAAACCGGTGCTGTTTACCGCCATTGCCCGCCGTAAGTTCGGCAGCGCAGGAAAGCTCGAGGATACCCACGGCCGCTACGTGGAGGTTACCCGCGAGGTAGCCCAACAGCTCAACGTACCCCTCGTTGACCTCAACGCAGCCACTATGCGCTGGATTGACAGCCTGGGCGCGGAGCAGTCCAAGCGCTTTTTCATGTGGCTCAAGCCCGGCGAGAGCTTGGCCGACGTGGAGGGAAAGGAAGATGACACCCATCTGGTAGAAGCCGGCGCGCGCGAGGTTGCCCGCATGGCGGCAGAAGAGCTTCGCGCAAAAGTACCGGAGCTGGCCGCCTGCTTAGGATTTGGTTTGACGAGCACAGCCCGCTACTTTGCGCCGGGCAAGTCGAAGCTGGCTTTTGCCGGCGCCGAAGGCTTCGGCATGTACACGCAGGGCGGACGCGGCGGGAGGGTAATTTACGTGACGAACCTGAACGACAGCGGGGCGGGAAGCCTGCGCGAGGCGGTGGAGGCCAAGGGCGCGCGCACGGCGCTGTTCAAAGTGTCGGGTAACATCGAGCTGCAAAGCCCGCTGGTTGTTAGCGAGAGCTACATTACCATTGCCGGGCAGAGCGCTCCGGGCGACGGCATTACTATCACCGGCTACCCGGTGAAGCTGCAAGCAGACCAAGTCATCGTACGCTACCTGCGCTTCCGGCTGGGCGACGCCAACCAAGTAACCGACGACGCGCTGAGCGCCAGCCGCCGGAAGCATATCATCATAGACCACTGCTCCATGAGCTGGAGCACCGACGAGTGCGGCTCGTTCTACAACAACGAGTCCTTTACCCTGCAATGGTGCCTGCTTTCCGAAAGCCTCACGGCCTCGGTGCACGTCAAAGGCGCTCACGGCTACGGCGGTATTTGGGGCGGCATGGGCGCAAGCTTTCACCATAACCTGCTGGCGCACCACAGCAGCCGCAACCCGCGCTTTTGCGGCGCCCGCTACCACGAGGCTACCGCCAACACCGAATGGGTAGATTTTCGCAACAACGTTATCTACAACTGGGGCTTCAACAGCTCCTACGCCGGCGAAAACGGGCAGCACAACATTGTGAACAACTACTACAAGCCAGGACCGGCAACCCGAAAATCGGTCAGGCGCCGCATCATCGAGGCATGGCAAAGTAAGGACAGAGGCGGGTTTCACGACTTCGGGAAGTTCTACATTGAGGGCAACGCAATGGAGGGAAGCGAAGCCGTAACCGCCGATAGCTGGAAGGGAGGCGTTGACTTCAAAGTTTACGAGGAGCAGCTGGGCATTAGCGTAGACTACTCGGAGGAGAGCGATAACTACCCCAAGCTGGAGCGCACCGTGCGGCTGCAAGAGCCGCTTAGCGTTATGCCGATACAAACCGGCACGGCGCAGGAAGCCTACGAGAGCGTGCTGCGCAGCGTTGGCGCAAGCTACGTGCGCGACGCTGTTGACCTCCGCATTTTGGGCGAGGTGCGCAGCGGAACTTTTACCTACGGCAAGAACGGCCTCATCGACTCGCAGCGCGAGGTGGGCGGCCTGCCAACGCTCAAAAGCCTTCCGGCGCCTTTAGATACCGACGGCGACGGTCTGCCCGACGCGTGGGAAAAAAAGCATAACCTGAACCCGAAAGATGCCGCCGACGGCGCTGCATATACGCTGAGCAACGACTACACCAATTTGGAAATATACCTTGAACAATTAATAATTAATAATTAATAATTAATAATTAATAATTAATAATTAACAATTAACAATTAACAATTAACAATTAACAATTAACAATGGACATCGGACATCGGTGCAATATGTCAATATAAAAACCCAAACAGCCATAATGGAATCTTATTTTGCAAGCCTGATTCAATGTCGTCGGCAGCAACAAAAGCATGGCTCGTGTTTTTTATCTGTTCGCCCGTTTTGTTCCGTCCGCCAACTTCAAAGGTATACTGATTGTCCACCACAAAATCGCCTTTTTTCGCAATTTTCACGCTATGTTTTTCCCGCAGCTGGTTGGCAAAAAATGTTTCGCGCAGGTTGCCCTGATTGGCATTTTCCTTTGCAAGTGAATAAATTATGTTCGGGTTTTCTAAATATATTTTTTCGGGTTTCGACAAGGCATTCAGCTTTTCCGCAGCGCCCTGCACGCACATCAAAATTCCGGCGCGGTCGAGCAAATGCAGATACTTTACCACGAGCTGCCGGGCTGTTTCCATACTTGCACCCAGCTCTACCGTATTGGGTTGATACGGAACCATTTCTGCTATAATTGCCAGCATTTTTTTGAGCTTTAGAATCGTCGCGTATTCCACCTGCTCTATCGCGGGCAAATCCGCCTCCAATGTTTTATTAATAGCCTGTTGTATAGCATAATAGTAGTTTCCCTTGCTTTTTTTATAAAACGGATAGTATCCGGTTTGAAGATACTTTTTGAAGGCAGGCAAGATTTTAAAATCGAAAATAATGCTATTCGCTATTTCGCGGTGATGCTTCAGAATATCTTCCAAGCTGTACTTTTCAAGCTTTAAGCCGTATTCGTACTCCAAAAATTCGCGGAACGACAGCCCTTTCAGCTCGTACCGAACGGTGCGCCGCGACAAATCTACGCTTTGCTGAAAAATTTCGAGCATCGAAGAACCGGTAAAAACCACGCTTAAATCGGGAAAGCTGTCGTAAATGTTTTTTACTTCCCTTGCCCAGGCAGGATATTTATGCACCTCGTCGAGAAACAAATGCGTACCGCCGTATGCGTTGAACTGTTCAGCTAAACTCCACAGCGAGTTTTTCGAGAACCAAATATGGTCTAATGAAGCGTACAGCGCCTTTGCCTTATCCGCAAAGCTGCGCTTAATATGCTGCAGCAGCATCGTCGTTTTTCCGGTACCTTTTGCGCCAACAATGCCGACAAGACGCTCTTCCCACGAAATATTATCGTATAAATACCGCACGAAACCGTCAGCTGTAGCTTTCAATAACCGCTCTGATATGTCAATTAGAGTTTGCATAATATGAAAAATATGTTAGTTAGAACTGACACAAAGATAGCATAAAAATCGGAAACTAACAATTTTCGTTTCGGTAAATAATAACGCAAACGGCAGGTATTTTATGTTGACTCCCTCTGTTCAAGGTCTGTTCAAGGTCACAAATTGCGACCTTGAAAGTTCCTCTTAAAAATTACCTTCCGTTCTGAAGGGCGATGCGGGCAGCTCTGCGGCGTTGTAGAGGTTGGCGTCGCTGGGGTTGTCTGCCCAGGCGTAGCGCACCGCCACCGGAAAGGCAACGCTTGGCGAGGATACCAGCACCTCGCCGCCCTCTATGGTTGCTTCGGCTTCGTAGAACTTTTTGTCGGATCCGGCTATGGTGAAACCCCTAAGCTTGTCGCCGTTTTTTGTTTTCAAGCCGCCGTCGGCGTGCGTAAACGAAATTCGGATTTTGTTGTTTTCAATTCTGTAGCTGCTGTACAGAGGCCCCGAGTACGCCACCTGCTGCCCGTAGGTATTAGCCCTTGCCGACAGCGCTAGCCGCGCTCCCACATCCTGCTTGTTTTTTGGGTGAATATCTCTTGCCTCTCCAATATCGATGGTTACGGCCATGCCCGTGTTGCTCACGTGCAGCGTATTGAGCTGCGCCTCGCGCAGGGCTGCCCACGTGGATACCGGCGGCTCCAAGGGTGTTCCCAAAAAGTTGGCCAGCTGAACAAAGTAAAATGAAAAGTCGCTGCCCCACTGCTTGCGCCAATCCCTGATGAGCAGCGGCAGCAGCTCCCTGTACTGCAGCGCGCGGTCGGCGTTGGCTTCGCCCTGATACCAGATGGCGCCTTTGATGGTAAACGGCGCAATGGGGCTAATCATGGCGTTGAACAGCACGCTTGGGCGGTTGGGGTTATCGGGCGATTGCGGCCTGGGGGGAAGGCTGTGCAAATCCACCGCAACCTTGTACTTCCACTCCTGCGCCAGCGAGATGGCCGCCGCCTTGGAGTTAGCAAGCTTGAGCTGTATTTGCGCCGCGTTGCCGTAGAAGCCGCCGTCAACGCCGGTATCCATAACCCGCACTGTAATGACGTTCTTTCCCGCTTTTACCAGCTTGCCGGGCACCTTGTACTTTCGCGACATGTTGTGGCCGTTGGTCGCGCCTATCTGCTCTCCGTTGAAGTAGGTAATATCGTTGTCGTCAATTTCGGCAAGGTTCAGCTCCAGCTCTTTCCCTTTCCATCCGGCGGGCAGGTCGAGCGAGTAGCGAAACCAAACAACGCCATCGAAATTTTCCAAGCCTTGCCTTTCCCACAAGCCGGGCACAGCCATTGTCTTCCAGCTGCTGTCGTCGAGGTCGGGGGTAGCCCACAGCGGAGCGTTGCCGCGCAGCCCACCATCGGCCGCGGTGAACCGATCGAGCCATTCCTTATTTTCCTTTTGGTATTTTTCTACCAGCTCTTCGTTGGTTTTGCCTTTCAGCGCCCCAACCGCTTCGGCAAAGTCGGGCATGCTCTCAAGGCTTTCGGCGCTCGTCCAAGCCTCCGCAATTGTCCCGCCCCACGAGGTGTTTATCAGGCCAATGGGAATGTTGTCCAAATTTTTGTGCAAGTCCCTGCCGAAAAAGTAGGCCGTGGCCGAAAATTCTGCAACGGTAGCCGGCGAGCATACTTGCCACCCGCCGCCCTGCACCTTCAGGCTGGACTGTGGCGCCACGCTGGCTTGCTTCTCCACCTGCAGCAGCCGGATATTCGGGTACAGGGCTTGGGCTATCTCCTGCTCGTAGCTGTTCACCTTGCCCCAGCCGGCCAGCGGCATTTCCATGTTGGACTGTCCGGAGCACAGCCAGACTTCGCCAACCATTACGTTGCTCAGCTTAAGGCTGCTGCCGTCGGAGATGGTGATGGTGTGGGGGCCGCCGGCGGCGGGCGTGGGCAGGGTAATTCTCCAGCGGCCTGCGGCGTCGGCAGCGGTGGCGTAAGGTTGGGATGCCCACGAAGGGCTTACGCTCACGCTGGCGTTGGGCTTCGATTTTCCCCACAGGGGCACGTTAGCTTGCTGCTGCAAAACCATGTTGTCGGAGAACAGGGCGGGCAGCTCCACCTTTGCAAAGGCAGGAGCGGAAAGAATGGCACAGAAAAAAAGGCAAATTCGTCTCATAGCGGTGTGATTTTATTAGGTTGATTTATTGGATTAATTTCGCAAATGTACAAATTTTTAGGCAAAACGCTACCTTTGCGGCCGCAAATAAGGAAAAATGAACGAAACCCGCCCCCAAAGGAGGCTGCGTGAAAACTAAAAAAAGGCCAAGAAAAAAAATAATTTCTTAAAAATTCTAAAAATTATTGTGCAAGTCAGCAAAAAATAGTACTTTTGTATTTCAAATTCAACATATTGCATAATTAACATGAGCTACATTTCGGCCACTCCGCGCGGTCAGCTGATGCTGCCCAGCTTCATAGACGAATACGTGTTCATAGATGAATACGTGTCGCCGGACAACATCGTCCGCTTCATAAATAAATAATCCTCTCTTTTTGATTAAAAAAATTATAAAAACATGACAACATTCAATAACGAGCTACCCTTTCACCACCCGCAGCAGATGCGGTATCTGTACGAAAACGATATGCGAATTGACCACGATTTGCTGCGCGAGATTTTGGCGTTGCCGCAGGATGAGCTGCTTGACGATTTGGAGCTGGTTTTGCAGGATGCACAGGACAGGTATCAAGAAATAAGAGAAATCTGCAACACATTAGACACATTAGACAATGATGTGTTTTTGAAATTTACTACTTTCCCTTTTCATGCATTGCTGCTGTTGGGAGAAATCAACTGCGACAGGTCGCTGGATTTGGCTTTAAATTTTTTAAAATACTGCGACGCAGAAGAAAATAGCAATCGCAATTTCATTGATTTTTACATTTCTGACGCTATTACAGAGGACTTGTGGCTTGTGTATTATCGTTTGGGAATTGGCAGAGAACAAAAACTTTGCGATTTTTTCTTTGAAAAAAATATAGATGAATTTACAAAATGTCCTGCAACAAATGCTTTGCAACAAATCGCTCTGCATCACGAAGATAAAACAAAAGAGATACAGGAGTACTATGAAGATGTACTTCGCCGCTTTACCGAACCTGAGTTTTATGAAGATGAATCTTTTGATGATGTTTCTGAAATAGTATCTATAGTTGCCGGCGACTATGTAGAAACATTGCCCAATCCCGTTTCACCTTATGTTAAAGAATTGTATGATTTAGGATTAGTATATGAAGTGGTGAATGGTACTTATGAGCATTTGATTGAGCATGCCGAAAAGTACAACAAATCCCACATTAAAGAAGTTGATGATATTTTCACTCTTTACAGCGACGCCGTTAGAACTTGGCATTGCTACAATAGAGACCTCAAGCAAGTAAATGCCGATTTTGATTCTTTAGACGATTTATTCAATCATCAACCACAACAGCCTTACATTGCCTCCAAAGCTGCCGGCAGAAACGATCCTTGCCCCTGCGGCAGCGGCAAAAAATATAAGAAATGTTGCATGGGGAAGGAATAAAAATTGTAGCTACTCAGGTTTTTCAACGCTAATTTAAGGATATTGCCCCGCCAACGCTACGCCAGCCTGACGTTGTCAATCAGGCGCACTTCTCCGGCGTAAACCGCAATGCATGCCTGCTTGGCGCAATCGTCGTCGAGCGAGGCAACGGGTTGCAGGGTGCGCGCGCATACCACCTCAAAATAGTCCAGCCGCAGGTGTTCGTTGGCGTTGATGGCGCTTGCCACAAATTGCTTCAGCGCCGGCAGGTCAACGCTGCACACCTTGTCCACAGCGGCAAACAGCGTTTTGGCAATGAGGGGCGCAGCAGCTCGCTGGTCGGGCGAGAGCAGCGCGTTGCGCGAGCTCATGGCCAGGCCGTCCGGCTCGCGCACAATGGGGCAGCGCACAATCTCCACCGGCAGGCCAAGCTGACGAACCATTTCGCTAACAACGGCAATCTGCTGAAAATCCTTTTCGCCAAAGTACGCGCAGTCGGGCTTCACCGCGTCAAGCAGGCGGCTCACCACCTGCGCAACGCCGTTGAAGTGCCCTTTGCGGCGCTCGCCTTCCATCACCTTTTCCAGCAGCCCAAAGTCGAACAGGCGCGTGTCGGGCTGCGGGTAAATCTCCTTTTCGTCCGGCGCAAAAACAACGTCGCAACCCGTTGCCTGCAGCAGCTGCACGTCGGCCTCGAGCGAGCGCGGGTAGCGAGCCAAGTCGGTTTTGTCGTTAAACTGAGTAGGATTTACGAAAATGCTGGCAACCGTTACGCCGCACTCCCTGCTGCAGCGCTGCACCAGCGACGAGTGCCCGCGGTGCAAAGCGCCCATTGTCGGGACAAATCCCACTGTTTTGTTTTTGCTTTCTCCCTCCGGCAGCAGGTGCCGGAGCTCTTTTATCGTTTTTACAATTTTCATGCTCCAAAATTAAAATAAGCGCATTAAGTAATGACGAATAAACAAGATATAACAGTTAAAAATGTCATCCCGTAGAGACCTCACCCCCGGCCCCTCTCCAAAGGAGAGGGGGAGAGGGACACGATATTCGGCGTCAGCCTCCCCTCTCCTTTGGAGAGGGGCAGGGGGTGAGGTCTCTACAGTTTTTATATCCGTTATATGTTATTTATTTCTCATCTCTAAGCAAACACCTCCTCGAGCACCGCCAGCGAGCGAATGGGGTTGGCCATGCCCAGGTGAGTGCAGTAGTAGTCGAGCAGACTGCGCATCAGGAGGTTTCGCTGCTCTCGTGAGGCGCGTATATGCTGCAGGTCATCAAGCTTTGCGCCGATTAGCATACCCAGCAGCGCCGACGTAGGCTTATCCATAAATGCGCTGTGCTGCGGCGCAAAGGGCACAAACACGCCGTTCTGCATGTCGAAGTAGGGATATTCTGCGCTGTGGGCGTTGCCGGGGAGAAATCCCAAATGCTGCGCCAGCTGCGCCAAAAAGTAAAGGTGAAAGCCGGATACGCCGTGCTGCATTTCGTCGAGCAGCAGGATATGCCGGTGCAGAAAATCAAACAGGGCTTCGTTTTGCTCCTCCTCGCGGATAAGCTTGTAGAGCACCTCGCCAATGAAAAGCGCAATCACGCTTTTATGCACGTCGAAGGGCAGGCTTTGCAGCGGTACGTTTGCGCAAAACTCTTTCATGCGGCACATAGCGCCCCGCCTTCGCTCGGGGTACGCCTCAATGTCGAGCAAAAAGAGGGGCTGTATGAGCGACGATTTCCGCCGCTGCGTAGCGCCGCGCACACCGTTAATTATGTAGGTTTGCCGTCCCTGCAAGTCGGTGTAAATGTACGCAATAACGCTTGTTTCGCCGTACTTGATGCTGTGCAGCACTATGCCGCGAAGCTTAACCATTCTTAGAATTTCATATAGCTAATTGACATAGCTAATTAGCATAACTAATTGACAACCAGCAGTTTCACAATTTTACTTTCCTCTCCCGACCGATCGGCTAAAAAGATGAGGTACACGCCGGTTGCCACGCGCCGCCCGCTGAGGTTCTGAACATTCCACGTGATTGACCCGCCGTTGGCGGTGGCAAAAAATACGAGGTTGCCCGACACGTCCGTTATCTTCACCGAGGCGTCCTCCATGAGGTTGGCGATGGTAACCAAGCTCATGCCGGGGCGCACAGGGTTGGGGAAAACCTTCACCTCGTCGAAGTTGGACCTTCCGGCGGTAGCGTCGCTGTAAAACCCAACCATGCCCTTGTCTGTTGCAAAAATCACCTCGCCGGTTTGGCCGTTTACGGCAATATCCACCACGTTGTTCGAGGGCAGCGGGCTGTTCTGCGCGTTGAACGCATGCAGCTGCTCCACGCCGTCCTTAGACTGCAAAAATACGCCGGCGTCGCGCGTACCAAGCCACTTGCGGTTGCCGCCGTCTACCGCCACCGCCGTAACCCGCTCGTACTGCAGCAGGTAAGCTGCCTGACCCGGTATTTCCGTGGGGATTTTTATTCGCTGCCCCATCGGGGCATTTGCAAACGGGTCGCTGACAGCGCTGTAAACAACAACGCCCTTATCAGTCCCCAGCCAAACCTCGCCATTCAAGTCAACGGCAAGCGCGTAAATGTTGTTTACCGAAAACGTTTCGTCAAGGCTTGTCCGCACTGCAAAAATAGAGGCGTTATCATCGTCGGCATCGGCGAGGTTGGCGCCGGCAGAGTAGAGGTAGAGGTCGTTAGGCTCCGCTACTCCCCAAAAAACCTTACCGGCAAGCGCCGCTTTTCCCAGCGCCTTGCCGCCCAAAATGGCGTTTGCAAGCCCGCTCCACGAATCGTCGGCGCTGCGCTGCCACACAGGTGTTGCGCTGCTCGAGGCAAAGGCAAAAAGGTTGCCGCTAAGGTCAAAGGCCATGCCGCGAACATCCTCCGCCAAATTTGCCCCTGCCCTGCTAACGCCGCCGAACTTTACCACGCCGCTTGGCGTTGCCACAAACGTTTCGGCCACATTCGCAGGGTTTACTTTTACCACCTTGGCGCCGCTCAGGTCAACTGCGCTCCCTGCCCACGCGCCTTTATTTTCCATTACGCTCAGCGCTCCGCTTGCCGCAGCAGCAACCTTGCCGCTGTGCTCGCCGAGGGCAAGCGATTGATTTTTGAGCGGACCGTTGGGCTGCGCCTGCACAAATGCGCCGCCGGAGCTTACCACCAGCCCCAGCTCCGCGTCTGCAATGCAAATGCCCGACCGGTAAGCCGCAACTTTTCTTGGGCTGAATGAAGACAGCCCGTAGCTCGAAATATTTTTTTGCGCATTGCCAACGTTGTACAGCGCGCCTGCCGTAGCCACCCAGAGGTCGCCATTGTCGGTAACGCTTAGCGCGCGGGGATTTGGATAGGTACCACCTTGAGGAGCGAAAGATTGCAGGTCGGTGGTAACCTGCAACGCGCCGTTGGCTTGCAGCGCGTACAGCTTTCCGTTGCTCACGGCAAGCGAAATAACGTTGCCGCCCGCCAGCCTGCGCTGCCAGCTGCCGAAGTTGAAGCGGGTTGAGCTGTTTTTGTCCACCACGTACAAGCCCTTTGGCGTTGCGGCCGCTATAAAGCCTCCAAACAGCGCCAAGTCCTGCACGGCAAGCGTATCGTTGCCTTCGTCAACGGAGTAGTTGGCGCGTATTTCTTCGCTTTTTATCTCCAGAATTTGCGAGCCTGTAGCGGCAAGAATCAGGTCGTCCATGCGCAGAAAGCGGTTGATGCACTTTCGCCCGTGCGTGGCAAAGTTTTTCCACGTTGCGATATTTTTTGTCCGGTTTCCCTGACGAATTGTGCGCGGGTCGGCGCTGCGGAGCACATCAATGTTGCCGTTGTCGTACCCCACAAAAATGTATCCGGTTTGGGCGTCGTACAGCGCCGCCGTCAGCCCAAAGTCGCTCAAGCCTGCCACCTTGGAGATTTTTTCCACCTCGCCGTCAAAAAAGATAAGCCCCGCCGACGCTGCGCATACCACCTGATTTCCCTGCACGAGCACATCTGCACCCTGCGTGTAGGCAAAGTGGTCGCGCCAAGCGCCCGTTTTTTGCGCCGACAGCGCAACGGGCAGCAGGAGTACAGCGGGCAGCAAAAAGCGAAGCATACCGGATTTTTTTAGATTGATGAAGTAATTCCGGTGCAAATGTACATGATAATTTTCAAATTACATACACCCGTAAGAGGGATTGTGTACAGCGGTAAAAATCAGAACTCCCACCCACCCCCGTCATTCCCGCTTTCGCGGGAATGACGGCGATAAGGGGAAGAGGAATGGTGGCGGCTTCGCCGCCGCCGCCATTTGAGATACACCCGTGAGGATATTTTTATTTGGGATATCCAACTACTTGTTGTACCTTTACATCATCTTTACGAGCAGAAAGGCTTCTGCCGGCTGCGGTGTTATCCGCAGGACTGATGGAGGGGATGCCGTCCTCCAAAGACGTTGACCGTATGCTGGGTAACCTAGCATACGGTTTTTTGCTTTGGCTAAAAAACGAGGTGTGAAGTATTATTTTCCCTACTTCACTTGCTTTTGTGTGTACCAAAACAGCATTGTATCTATCTGTTTTTTTGATGAATATTACAGACCGATTTCTCTCTTTTGTCGTTTCCTTTATATCGTCGGGATTATTAAGAAAAGTTTGCACGTTAGCGTATTTTTCGGCAAGGATATTGGGATGGTGGTTTACGGCATGGTCAATAAAGTATCCCATGCCAGAGTACACCCGATTATCATTTATATCGGCGCCAACGTATAGTAAAAATTTCAACGGAATATACGAAACAGGCTGTAGCTTATTGCCAAATATGGCGATAATTTCTGCCTTTGTTTTGCCTTTCGCTTTTGCCAAGTTTTCAGGCGATAACCACGTTAAAATGCGGCTCTTCATGTGCGCTATTTCCTGCTCAATGTTTTCTTCCATGCAGGGAGTAAGGTAATAATTATTGCTACTTTGTTCCAATTTTTCTCATTTGAAGCAGCAAAGGTAGTATTTTTTCTCTTGAAATCTTTGTGTAATCCAAAACGTTTTGCTTCAAAAAATCTGTACTTTTAGCATCGTAAGCAACCGATGAGGCTATAGCGACGCACTGATTACCCGTAATACTGCCATCACCTTAATGCTGTGGAGAGCTGGAGGAGATTCCCGCTTTCGCGGGAATAACGGTGGGAAGGAAGAAGGGGAAGGGCGGCGGCTTCGCCGCCGCTTTCCGTAGAGACGGGGCGCGCCCCGTCTCTACATGTCTTGTGCACCTCAGTAACATCAATGCGCATTTATTTAATGCATTTATATATATCCAATGCACAAAACTATATAACATGCAGCATAAAAGCAACCTCATTTCAACCTAATTTTCCTAACTGAACAACCTCAGTAGCAAATAGCTATATGTATTATCCAACCTCATTACCCCCCCCCCCATTTTTCCGCAACCGTTTTTATCGTTTTAATGAGGTAATGAGGTTTTGTTATCATCATAATTCATTGCTACTGAGGTTGCTTAGTTAGAAAAATTAGGTTGGAATGAGGTTTTTGTACCACTCTCACCCTGCTGCTTTAGCTCTTCCAGCGGCACGTTATGCTTACGCCTCTTTTTTTGCGCGAATGTAGCGCGGTTTACAGGCCAAAAATAGATGCATGGGTTAATGTTTATTAAAACTTTTTGTGAGATAGGTAGAATAGCGGGATGAAAAATTGCCTACATTTGCGGTAAATAAAAAATACTTGCCGCAATGACGAACAAAACAAAAAAATAGCTCCTGCTATCTGCCGAAAACTTTATAGAGTTTGGCAGGCTGTCGTTTGCCGGATTTGTTATTGGCGGTATTTTATCCGATAGCCCCAACAAAATTTTGATTATAGCCGCAGGCGCTGCGTGTAGCGTAGCGCCTATTTTGACAGGAATACTAATAAAAACTTACTTAGAGGAGGATTAGCTATGATTTCAGCGTACATTATGATGGTAGTTGCTGCGTTCAGCATTGCCGTTGGAATTTATACCTACGTTGCCGTAAAAAAAGAAAAGCGGCTAAAGCAGCAAGTAAAATTATGAACGGAGGAGTTTTTATTTTTATGGCCTTAGCGGCCATAGTGGTGGGGCTTGTAGCATTTTCCTACACCAAGCCCGGAAAGAAAATATTTCAGCCGGAGTACAACGATGAGTAGCGCCTCAGAAAAATTACTAACAAGGCACACTGCACAAGGAGGATTATTCTCAGTTCGCTATGAATTTAACGAGCGTGGGTGGGTGTATTTCAAATTGTCGCTTTTGCTCATTCCGTAGGAATGAACCGCTCGGTAAAAATGTACATGATAATTTTCAAATTATATACACCTATAAGAGGGATGTAGGGGTTGCAACCTCATTTCAACCTAATTTTTCTAACAAAACAACCTCAGTAGCAAATTATTACGCATATTATCCAACCTCATTACCTCATTTTTTCGCAACCGTTTTTATCGTTTTAATGAGGTATTGCTTACATGATAACTCATTGCTACTGAGGTTGTTTTGTTAGAAAAATTAGGTGGGAATGAGGTTTTGTGTGCAACTTTTTTTCCCTCCCCTCCCGCTCACTTTCAACCCTTGATTTCGCATCTCTTTCATAAATCCATAATGTTATGAGCGTTATTCGGGCGTGGCCAACGCCGGTGTTGCCGGCCATCTTGCTGCCGTCGGTTTTGCTCCAGTCGGGCATGCCGGTGGAGGTTCCGGCCCTTGCGCCGGTGTTCCACTCGTAGCCGGCGCCGTCTATCATCGAGCAGTTGATAAAGGTTATCTCCTCGCCGTTGCTCCACGTGGGGCTTGCGCCGAAAGCGGAGATGCTGTAGTTCAGCGCAGCGGTGTTGCTGCTACCTATGTCCTGTGCGCGCGGGTCGGAGGTTGAGGCAGGGTCGATGGCCACGCAGCCGGCCATGCCGCTGATAAACTCTGTATCCTCCGGCTCCTCCGGCCACGAGTATTCTCGAATTTAAACTCTGCGCATTGCTCCATTCGCCGCCAACCATGCGGAAATCGGATGCGCCGCCGCCGCTGCCTCTGCTTGCGTCGCCACCGCCGCCGGCGCCGTTAAAGCTGGTTGACGTATATATGTTCGTTCCCCCGTTTCCAACGTATGCGTACAAGGTTTGCCCCATTTTTAAGTATATTGTTCCTGCGGAATATCCTCCACCTGTTGGGGAGGTGCCATAGCTTGCTGCATGTTTGCATCCCCAGACTTCGAGCCTGTAGGTACCATCTTGGGGCACGGCGAAGGTCTCGGGGGCGCCGGTATAGCCCCAATCCCATACCTTTTTTTGCACGCCAGGCGGGTCGCTATCGACTATTGTCAGGTTGTACAGGTATGAGTTTTCTGCCTCCAACATCAACATCGGCATATTAAATCTTCTTATGATTGCGTCGTCTCCTACCCAAAAAATAGCTTCCACTTTTGCGCCGGATACGGTCTGCGGCACAAGCAGCAGCGCTCCGGCTTCGGTCGAAATCGTAGTATCGCCCGCTTCGCCGCCTTTTAGCAGAGGTGTGCCGGCAAGGGTGCTGTCCGCTACGGATAAGGTGTAGCCGCTTTTGGCTGTGGGCATCCCCACTCAAATCCCGACACGCCAAAGCGCAGGGTATTGCTGCTGTAACCGTCGGTGAATTTAAGCTGCCTCAGCAAAACGCCAAAAGTTTCGCTCGAAACATACCTTGCCGAGAACCTCACCTTTGCCATTGTATGGGCAAAAAGCAGGGGCACCTTGCCGTTGCCGGTGGTATCGGTGCGGTCTAACGCCGAGGCCACGCAAATATCCTGCTGCTGCGCGGGCGCGGCCGGTGTGGTAACGGTAAACGATGGGTAGCCAATGTAGGAACTACCGCTTGTTATTAGCTCAATGCCGTTTGCCGCCACAGGGGTGGGCGCTACGGCAAAAAAGTTGACTTTCCGGTGCTGCGACGGCCAGTACTTCAACGGCGAGTACGTCCACGCATTATTGTCTTTTTCGACGAGTTGGTTAAACATAAAGTTGGGTGTGGTGGTAGCGAGTGAGTCGGCAAAATCGCCCGCGCCGGTGTAGTGTGCATACACGGTCATGGCGATGAGGTTGTCCTTGACGAGGTCGCCCGTGCTGCGCATCATGCTGTTGGGCGCTTTGCTGTCGGTAAATCTGATGGCTGCCTCCGAGAACTCTTCCTCTTTATCCTCACTAACGGTGATATCGCCGTTAGCTTCCTTCACATTACCGCTACACGCCGCAAAAGCAAGCAGCGCAAGGGTGGCGGTATAAATTAGTACGTTGTTGTTTTTCATGTTTTTTCGTTGTTTAGTTGTTTAGCGATGCAAAATAAGTAAGCTGTAGCCTATCCGTATGCTAAAGCATACGGTTAATAGAGTGTCACCCCTGCGGGGTTTTACGACAACTCCTGGCAAGTCCCGCAGGGACGACACACCGCCTATCCGTATGCTAAAGCATACGGATAGGACCGCGTGTCTCTACAAAACCCCGCAGGGGTGACACTTTCATTGTGTCGTTCCCTGCAGGACTTGACGGGGGTGACACCCGCTCGTCGTAAAGACCTCACCCCCTGCCCCTCTCCAAAGGAGGCTGTGTGAAAAGGCGACCGCCTGCTGCTTCCAACGCCGGAGGCGTTTTCCGTAAATAACCCCCAGCTTTAGCTGGGGGAGAGGTCGACACCTCTGGCACTC
>JAISGH010000228.1 GCA_031263185.1 Prevotellaceae bacterium
AAGGCGAGCGTACTCCTGCCGTTTTGATGTTAAAGGATGAGAAACAAATAACCTATAACGGATATAAAAGCTGTAGAGACCTCAAAGCTGTTATATCTTGTTTATTCGTCATTACTAAAACTCCAAAACCTCCAGCCTTCCCGTCAAGCGTATATCTTTTGACGAGGCGCCGACGCTGACTGTAAAGAAGCCCGGCTCAACCACAAATTCGTTATGCCTGTTCCAGAGGCCCAAGTCCTGCGGCGTGAGCGTAAAGCGCAGCTCTTTTGCTTCGCCCGGCTGCAGGCGTACGCGCTCAAAGCCGCGGAGCACCTGCGTGTAGGTGGTAACGCTGCTCACCTCGTCGTTCAGGTAAAGCTGCACTACCTCGTCGCCGGCAAGCTGGCCGGTGTTGGTAACCTTGAACGATACTTCGGCTGCGGACAGCGTACCTACTTGTGATGGGGTGATGCTCAAATCGGAGTAAGCAAACGTAGTGTAGCTAAGCCCATGCCCAAAGGGGTACAGCGCCCCCCAAACCCGCACCTCGCCTTTGGAGTCGGAGCCGGGCTTGAACGGAAAGGCAAAGGGAATTTGCCCCACTGCCTTGGGGTAGGTAACCGCCAGCTTTCCGCCGGGGTTGTAGTCGCCAAAGAGCGCCTCGGCAATGGCCGTCCCCGTAAACTCGCCGGGGAACGACGCCTGAACGATACCCCGAATGTACTTGTTTGCCCAGTTGATGGAAACAGCGCGTCCGTCTATCAGCACCAGCGCCACCGGCGTTCCTGTGCTGTAAACGGCCTGCAGCAGGTCAAGCTGGCGGCCGGCCAAGTCGAGGTTTGTTCGCGAAAACGATTCGCGCACCGTCCTCTCGGAGCCGCCAAGCACCACTATGGCTACCTCTGCCGCCTGCGCCGCTTTTACAGCCGCATCTATCATTTGCTGCTCGTCGGAGGTCAGCGGTTCGGGAATAATCTCGCTTTCGGGGAAACGCTTGTCCACAATGTCGCAACCTTTTTCGTACACAACCTGAGCGCCGGGCAGCAGGGCCTGCAAGCCTTCCTTTACGGTTACTATCTTCGGGTTGGCAGGCCCGTAGCGGCAAATAAAGTCCGTGCGCTCGTCGGCATTTGGGCCTATCACCGCTATTTTTTTGAGGTTTTTGCTCAGGGGAAGCAGGGCGCTGTCGTTCTTTAGCAGCACGATGGACTGGCGGGCGGCTTCCAGCGCAACCTTTTTGTGCTCCGGGCAGGCAACAATTTTCTCCACCTCCTTCTCATTGCCAACGTAGGGATTATCGAACAAGCCCAGCCAAAACTTTACGTACAGGATGTCCCGTACGCGGGAGTCAATGGTTTCCGTCGAAACTTTTCCCAGCTTCACGGCCTCTCTGAGGGCAAGAATGAAGTCCGCCGGCGGCGTAAAGTTTGTTCGGATGTTCAAGCCTGCGTTTACCGTTTGGGCGGCAGCGTCCACCGCGTCTTTGGCCACCTTGTGCTTGTCGGAGAGGAACTCCACCGCGTGGCTGTCGGAAACTACGTATCCCTTAAATTTCCACTCGTTGCGCAGTATTTCGGTGAGAAAGCGGTAGCTCCCGGAAACCGGAATGCCATCGTAATCGTTGTAGGAGCTCATCACGCCCAGCGCATGCGCCTCGGCAAACGCCACGCGGAACGGCTCAAGGTAGAGCGACCTCACCTCGCGGGGCGCCACGTGGGGGTCGGTGCGCGTATCGCCGTCGCGCCCGCCCACGGGAACGCTGTACACGGCAAAGTGCTTTGGGGTAGATACCACGCGGCGCTCCTGCAACCCGGCAACCATCCGCTTGCCCAGCTGCCCCACGAGGTAGGGGTCTTCGCCGTAGCACTCCACTACCCTGCCCCAGCGAGGGTCTTGCGCGATGTCCAGAATGGGCGAGTAGATGTTTGTGTAGCCCAGCGCCCGCGCCTCAACGGCTGTAACCCTGGCGATTTGGCTTATCAGGTCTTTGTTCCACGTAGCGCCCTGCCCGCTCTGCGCCGGAAACAAGGTAGCCTGATAGTGGTTTAGCCCTCTGATACCTTCGTTTGTAAAGTCAACGGGAATACCCAGCCGTGTTTCTTCCACAAACCATCGCTGTATGGTGTGGATGGTCTGCACGTGCTTTGAGAAAGGGTAAGCGTACTGGCTTTGGAAAGTACCAAGTCCGTTGTGCTCCTCGTCGATGTTGCCTATACCATCCTTCCAAATTTCGTTTTTCCACTCCGGCGTGGGGAGGGCATCCTTCAGGACGCGCCCCGAGCCGTACAGCGTGGCCATTTGGGCAGTTTTTTCCTCCATCGTCATTTGGCGCAGGAGGTCGTCAATGCGGGCGTCAACGGAGGCTTGCGGGTCTTCGTAAGCGTCTTTTTTTCCGTTTTTATTAAAATCAATCCAGCCGTTTTGGTAAATCTTTTTGGGCTGCGACAGCGCAACCGCCGAGGCCAAAAGAAAAATTGAAAGAAAGTACAATGTTTTCATCGAAAATAAATTTAAGTGATTATGAGTTTTTCAAGCAGAAACTAATTAAGTATTAGCATATTGTCACATTAATAAATTTCTATGCCAGTTCGCCGAATTTCATCAAGGAAGCCGGCATAGTCGGCATCGCGAGCAACTACATGCGGCTCAATGCGCATATCAATCTCGCGCTTTAACTTCCACATCGGGGGAATAACTTGGAAGAAATCTCCTTCAAATCGGCTAACCACAAAAGCCACATCAATATCGCTATCCTTGTGTGGCGTTCCCTTTGCATAAGACCCGAAAAGATATACCTCTTCTATTTCCATCGGAAAATTTTTCAGCACCAAGTTGCGGTAACTCCTTACTTTGTTAATAATATCTTCTCTTTTATCCATTGCTGTAAGGATTTTGTTCTTTCAATCAGGGTTATACACTTTGAAAAGGTTAAGGTCTTCGCTATACTGCTCTTATATTCGGGATAACGCGCTTCAATGTTAAGCGGATTAACTTCCGCTATGAAGTCTTGCTGTTCTTCGGTAAGTAAATTATCAAAACCACTTTTGGCAGCCAAATACAATAAATCATGCGTAAAAGGCGGCGTATCTCCTTTTATCTTGGTATAACACGCCTTGAATATTTTCTCAATCGTAAGATGACACATGAAACCCGCGTATAAATAACATTTACCATTAAGTAATACTGCCGCTGCTTTCAAATCTTCATCCGAGAGATTTATCCAATGCCGTGTTTTTTCCTCATTTGTCATATTTATTTATTGTTTTTCTTCACAAAGATATAACTTTTCTTGTAATTGGGCGAAATCTTTTTTGAGGGGCTAAATCTTTTTTTGAGGTGCTATGAAAATTTCATTTTGAGTCTTTCCCTCCTCCCTCCCATCGCCATTTCCGCAAAAGTTTGAAACCTCATTTTTACCTAATTTTTTAACAAAACAACCTCAGTAGCAATAAATTAATAGACATAACAATACCTCATTACCTCATTAAAACGATGAAATAGCCACGAAAAAAAAATGAGGTAATGAGGTTTGGATATGTCATGTAACTATGTACTACTGAGGTAGTTTTGTTAAAAAATTAGGTAAAAATGAGGTCCTATCCTGAGTCTCTTGCAAGGTACAAGCAAATTTCTGTGCACTTGCTGCTACAAGTACCGCAGCTCCGCGCGCTCGCTGTTCACCGTTAGCTGCACCTTGCGCCCTAAGCTCAGCGCCATGTTGGGGGTTTGGTGTCCGGCAGGAAAGCCAAAGGCAACCGGAATATTCAGCGGCCGGACATGCTCGTAAATAATCTCATACGCCGATTTTCCGTAGGGCGCAGCGTTATCCTTCATATTCGTCATGCCGCCCACCAGCAGGGCTTTGATTTTGCCCAGCTTGCCGCTCAGCGCAAGGTTTAGCGCCATGCGGTCGAGGTGGTAAAGGTATTCGTCAACATCCTCCACAAACAGCACAGCGTCGTCCGGCAGCAGCGCATACGGGGTAGCCTGCAAGCTGTAGATGATAGACAGGTTTCCGCCCGTCAGCCGCCCCGCTGCAACTCCCTCCACGTTCAGCTCGTGCGGCGCAAACTCCCTGCCGATATTCTGCCCAAATAAAGCGGTGTGCAGGCTCTCCACGCTTGCGGTATCGGAGAATTTGAAGGGCATGGCGGCATGTAAACTTTCTACGCCCAAGCGGTAGAGCGCAAGGTGAAACGCTGTAGTATCGCTGTAACCCACCAGCCACTTTGGAGATGTTCTTAAACCCGAAAAATTGATTTTTTGCAGCAGGCGGGCGCTCCCGTAGCCTCCCCGCGCAAAGAATACTGCCCGCACGTCGGTATCATCTATCAATGTTTGCAGGTCGGCGGCGCGCTGCTCGTCGGCGCAGGCAAACAAGTTGTGCTCTGCAACCAGATTTTTGCCCAGCTTCACCCGCAATCCCCACAGCTCCATTGTCTGCATCGCCTGCCGGATTTCGTCGCTGCTCACCTTTCGCGCCGGAGCGCAAATGCCCACCGTATCTCCCTGCCTGAGGCTGGCAGGACGAATGAACTTCGCATTGCTATTGGGGTTGCGGTCAGTATCTGTCATCAGCGTTTTTTTCCATTACCAAAACCGGCCTATTAATCTCGTACTCCATCATTCCGTCGGACATGTTAGCAACGGCCAGCGAGTAGATGGTAAGCGTACCGTCCTGTACTTTCCATCCATAGTAGTCGCCCTGCTGCCCGTTGGAGAGGTACACGAGGTTTTCGCTCGAGAGGATATTGCAGTTTCCGTTGTAGCACAGCGAGTAGCGCGTAAAATCGGGGCTGTTGAAAATGTAGCCGTTGCTGCGAAATACAAGGTGGTAAGGGTTGCCGGTATTCCTCACCGTATATTCTCCCGCAATCAGCGCACAGTTGAGCAGGCTTGGAAATACTTCGGGCACGTCGCCGCTCTCGGCAGCAGTCATGTCTGCCGGCGCCTTTGTATAGCGCCACGTCTCTGCCGAAAATCCATCGTTGAACAGCAGCACGCTATCGCCCGCCATGCTGATATGCGCTACGCCATTCCCGTAAAAATCGGGAACTTGCAGCGCGTCGCCGTTGCTCGTGTAGGAAAGCGCTACCATGTCTACCTGCCCGTTCAGCGCTATCAGCTTGCTCGAATCCTGCAAAAAGATAAGCTCTGTGTAAGGCGGGAAATCTTTCAGGCTCTTAATGGATTTTGTGCACGCAACCTTATCCAGCACGTTGGAGCAAACCCAGCTGCCCTTCAAGTTTTTTTCAACAACCTGCTGCATATGCCTTGAGGCCGATTTGCAGCTTACCAGCAGCAGCGCACAGCAGCATACGAGCAGCCAGCCTGCTTTTGTCGTCCGATTTTTATACCCTGAATTAACCATACCCGAATTGATGTTATGTCTATTGAATATAAACTCTACTATATACGGGTAAAGTTCGTATATTATTTGCACAAAAAAAAATACAATTGCGCAAATAAAAAACTTTGCGTATTTTTGCGCGTTAAGAATTAAAGAATTAGAAATTTATCAACATGTTGAACACAATTCTTGTAAAATGCAAGCACCGCCGGATACACCTTGCGCTCCTTGCGCTACTTGCTCTTGCTGTGCGCTGCGAGCAGCAGGAGTTTACTTCGGATACCTCGGCAACGCTCTACTTCTCAAGCGACACGCTCAACTTCGACACCATTTTTTCATCCTTTGGCTCCACCACGTTCTCGTGCAAGGTTTACAACACAAGCGACAAAAATCTGCGCTTCGACGAGGTGCTGCTGCAAGGAAGGGATGCCTCGCCTTTCCGCATGAACGTTGACGGACGCGCAGGTTACAGCGTGAGCAACGTCAAGCTGGCAAGAAGGGATAGCCTTTTTATCTTTATCGAGGTAAAGAAAAACAAAAATCTTCTGCTCTCCGATGTTATTTTGTTTATAGTGAACGGCACGGAGCTGTCGAGCCGGCTTGAGGTAGTAGCCTACGGGCAAGATGCCGTTATGCTGGACAAGGATACCGCGCTGCCCGACGGATATACCTTTACAGCAGACAAGCCCTACATTCTGGGCGGCGCTGTAGCGGTGGACAGCGGCGCTACCGTAGCGGTAGCGGCAGGGGCAAAACTGTACTTCGGCGCAAAATCGGGAATGGCAGTAAGCGGTACTCTCAAGGTGGAGGGAACGCCGGAAAATCCCTGCATTTTCTCGTTCCCGCGCTACAACGACCTGTGGTACAAGGAGGCCACCGGGCAGTGGGAAGGAATCAGCATTACCGCAAGCGGACGCGCAAGCGTACGCTACGCCCGGATTCGCGGCGCGCGCCACGCCTTTGCCGTAACAGATACGCTGGGGCTGGCCGACAGCGCTCAGCTGACGCTAAAAAATTCGGTGGTTGAATACGCCGAGATTGGCGTACTGTCCCACAGCGGCAAGGTTAACGCCGACAACTGCCTTTTTGCCAACCACCTTAGCAACGCCGCGCTGATAGAGGGCGGCAGCTGCAACTTTTACAGCTGCACCTTTGCCGCCAGCGCCTCCCGCGGTACGCTGGTTGCGCTGCAAAACTACCGACTGCGCGAAAAGTTGAGGTACCGGTACGATACAATTCCCGCACCGCTCAGCGCCGCTTACTTTGCTGGCTGCATTATTTACGGAAAAAACGTAAACGAGCTTAGCGTACGCGAGCTCTCGGGACAGGCTACCCCTATGCTCTTCAGGCTGGAGAGCTGCATGGTAAAGCTCGGCAGCAGCTTCGACCTGAGCAACGGTGAGCGTTACGTGAACGTTACGGCGCAAAATCCGGAGTTCCGGAACGCAAGCGAAAATGACTTCCACCTGTCGGAAAAATCGCCCGCCATCAACGCCGGACAAGAAAGCATAGCGCACAGGTACCCCATCGACGCCGATGGATACGACAGGAGAATTTCATCCGATAAAAGTTTAGGCTGCTATGCATACCGTCCATAAACATACAGCGGGCGCTACCGCAATCCTTCCGGCGGCTTTGCTGCTATGGCTTCTTGCGTGGAGCGCTGCCGCCCCTGCGCAAACGCGGCCTCGCGCCAACGGCGACCTGCGGATAATGTTCTACAACCTCGAGAATTTTTTCTCGCCACCCGCCGACAGCCTCAACCCTCAAAAAGAATTTTCCGAGAGCAGCCCGCGCCGCTGGACGTGGAACCGCTTTACAAAAAAAACCAACGATATTTTTAAAGTCATCGTAGCGGTAGGCGGCGCTACACCGCCCGACCTGATTGGGGTGTGCGAAGTAGAAAACAGGTTTGTGCTCAACAGAATTATTTACGAAACGCCGCTGGCAAAATTTCCCTACGGCGTTGTTCACCACGATTCGCCCGATTCGCGAGGCATAGATGTGGGGCTTATTTACAACAAAGAAACTTTCGAGCTGATAAGCAGCAAATTCATTGAGGTTGCCATTCCCAGCGAGCGCACCACGCGCGAAGTTCTGCTGGCAAAAGGCGTGGTGAATGAGCTCGACACGCTGCACGTCATAGTGTGCCACCTGCCATCGAAGTACGGCGGCGCGGTGTCCTCCGAGGGAGGGCGCATGGCCGCTGCCGACACCATACGGCGCATTGCCGGCGCCATCCTCGCGGCGTCGCCCAACGCCAACCTCATCGCTATGGGCGACTTTAACGATACCCCCGACAGCCGCTGCGTCAGCGAGGGGCTGGGCGCGTCGCCAAACCTCGGCGGCAGCGCCCCCGACAGCCTCTACAACCTTGCGCTGCCGCTGCATAACGCCGGCATGGGCAGCATCAAATTTCAGGGAAAGTGGGAGCTGATTGACTTGTTTTTTGTATCGGGAAATTTGCTCAACAAAAACTCGCCGATATACTGCCTCCCAACGGACTACTACATCTTCTCGGCGCCATTCTTGCTTGAACCGGACGAAACCCATACCGGCAGTAAGCCCCGCCGCACCTACAACGGGTTTCGGTATGCAGGCGGCATAAGCGACCACCTGCCGGCGGTGCTGGACGTAAAGAAAGGCTTCTAACCTGTTGGATTGCGTTTTGAAAATCGCTACCTTTGCCGCGCCGCTTTCGCAGCGGGCTAAAATTTACTCTGATTATAAAAAAAGACATGTACAAACCTCTACTTCGGGATGTCCAAAAAGCCCGGCAGCGCATCAGCAACGTGGTTGCGCATACGCCGCTGGCGCAAAACGTATCGCTCAGCGAGCAGTACGCCGCCAACATCCTGCTCAAGCGTGAAGACTTGCAGCGCGTGCGCTCCTACAAAATTCGCGGCGCTTACAACAAAATAGCGTCGCTGACCAAATCGCAGCTCTCCAACGGCGTAGTTTGCGCAAGCGCCGGAAACCATGCGCAGGGCGTGGCGTTTGCCTGCAACGCGCTCAACATTCGCGGAACCATCTTTATGCCCACGCCTACGCCAAGCCAAAAGGTGAAGCAGGTAAAGATGTTCGGCAAAAGCAACATCGAAATTATTTCGGCCGGCGACACGTTCGACGACGCATACGCCGAAGCCGTACGCTTCTGCGAGGAGCACAAGAGCACGTTCATTCACCCCTTCAACGACGAAAAAGTGATAGAGGGGCAAGCTACGGTTGGCCTCGACATCCTGAACGACGCCGCCCAGCCCATCGACTACCTTTTTGTCCCCATCGGCGGCGGCGGGCTGGCGTCGGGCGTGGGGAGCGTGTTTAAAGCTATCAGCCCCGACACCAAGATTATTGGCGTAGAGCCGGTAGGCGCCGCCTCCATGAAAGCCTCGCTGGACGCCGGAGAAGTTGTGGCGCTAACGGATATCGACACCTTTGCCGACGGCGTGGCGGTGCGCCGCGTTGGCGAGCTGACCTTTGCCATTTGCAAGGAAGTGCTTGATGACGTTGTGCTGGTGCCCGAAGGAAAAATCTGCTCCACCATCCTGCAGCTCTACAACGAAAGCGCTATTGTGATAGAGCCGGCAGGCGGAATATCCATCTCTGCGCTGGACTTTTACAGGGACAAGATTAAGGGAAAAACGGTAGCCTGCGTGGTGAGCGGCAGCAACAACGACATTACGCGCATGGAGGAAATCAAAGAGCGCTCGCTGCTGTACGAAGGGATGAAGCACTACTTTGTGATACGCCTCCCGCAGCGCGCCGGAGCCTTGCGGGAGTTCCTCGACCACGTACTCGGCCCTTTCGACGATATTACGCACTTTGAGTACAAGAAAAAACATTCCCGCGACAAAGGTCCCATTGTCATCGGCATAGAGCTGCGCCAAAAGGAAGATTTTGAGGGGCTGATTGCCCGCATGAAGGAGCGCGGCATTGTGTACGAATACCTCAACAAAAACCCTGATTTGTTTCAGTTCTTGCTGTAAGTAATCGCCGGTGTGTTCAGGTTATGCACGTCGGTTCGTATATGGAAAAAAGTAGCTTGTAATGAATTTCACAGAAAATCAGATAAACAGGTACAGCCAGCACATTCTGCTTCAGGACGTGGGGGTAGAAGGTCAGGAAAAAATCAGCCGCGGAAAGGTGCTGGTTGTGGGCGTTGGAGGCTTAGGCTCTCCCGTTGCCCTCTACCTGGCGGCTGCCGGCGTGGGTACCATTGGCGTCATTGATGGCGATGTGGTGGATTTGAGCAACCTCCAGCGGCAAATTATCCACTTCACGGAAGATGTGGGGAAGCCCAAGGTCATCTCCGCCAAAGAAAAAATCAACCGGCTAAACCCCGACGTTCAGGTTATTACTTACCAAGCGCTACTCACGGCAGAAAATGTGCAGGAGATTATCAGAGACTACGATTTTGTGGTGGACGGCACCGACAACTTTCCCGCGAAATTCCTGATTAACGATGCCTGCGTCATTGCCGGAAAGCCGTTTTCCCACGGGGGTATCCTGCGCTTTGAAGGCCAAACGCTGACGTACCTGCCGGGAGCGCCCTGCTACCGCTGCCTGTTCCACTCCCCTCCCCCGCCCAACACCGTCCCGACCTGCTCGCAGGCCGGCGTACTGGGGGCTATTGCCGGTATGCTGGGAACAATTCAGGCGGCGGAAGCGCTGAAGTACCTGACGGGGGCAGGCGAGCTGCTAACCGGCAAGCTGCTTTCGTTCAACGCAAAAACCATGAACTTCCGAACTATTACAACGAAACGCTCCGATAAGTGCCCTGTTTGCGGGAAAAATCCTACTATAACAAAATTAATTGATTATGAACAAGCGGGTTGTGATATTTCCGACCGCAAAACAATTAACAATTAACAATTAACAATTAATAATTAATAATTAATAGTTAATAATTGCAATGTGCTGATTATCATCTTATTGTGTAAATTAATGTATAATTATTTATTTAGAACTATATTAAAAAATGGCAAACGAAAAAAAATTATCTATCATCGCTTTCAGCGGTGATTTCGACAAGCTCACGGCCGTCTTTACGCTGGCTACGGGAGCGGCAGCCGTGGGGTACGAGGTAAATCTTTTCTTCACGTTCTGGGGGTTGGACGCCATCAAAATCAAGCAGGGGCGCTCCCCTGTGGGCAAAGGATTTTTGCCGAAGGTATTCGGCGTTATGATGGGCGGGTTGAAAGCGTCGCCGGTGAGCCGCCTCAACTTTTTCGGTGTCAGCCCCAAAATATTCCGCTACCTGATGCGGAAAAACAACGTAGCGACCTTAGAGGAGCTGGTAGATGCCGCCAAACAGCTTAAAGTTAACTTTTACGCCTGCGAGATGGCCATGCACATTCTGGGGCTGCAAAAAGCCGACTTCATCCCCGAAGTAAAGGATGTGCTGAGCGTAGCCTCCTTCCTGAGGCTGTCGGAGGGCGGGCAAACCTTGTTTATTTAATTAACAATTAATAATTAATAATTAACAATTAAGTGTCAGATCACTCATCAAGTGTCGGGTAAAGTTGAGCGCTCAACCCGCAGGGTTGATTATGAATAACCACCAATGAAGCGCAGCGATTGGGGGATTACGCGAAGATACTCCCCCATATACTCACAACCCGCAGGGTTGAACAGAAAGCTATGCAGAATAGTGCATGTCCGATTCCATTCCGCGCGCTCTCCCCCCCCCAATCGCTTCGCTTCATTGGGGGTTATTCATATTCAACCTTTCAGGTTATGCATCCGGTTTTATCCGATATTTGATGAATTACATTGCGCTATAACCTTTTCATTAAAATTTAAGTTGATTTATTTTTATGCGATGATAGCAAGATAGCTATAAAAATTAAAATTATAGTTTATATTCAATAGTTGGGTATTGTGCCAAAAATGATTTTGTTGCAACGGCGCAAGCGTCTATTGAATATAAACTCTATTCTAAGAGAACTCCTAAAAACTCAACTTCCTTAAAATGAGGTAATTATGTTAGTGAAAGATTTGTAATCTATTGCTGCTACTGAGGTTGTTTTGTAAGAAAAATTAGGTTGGGAATGAGGTTTTTTTTTCGAGGGTCAGGTTGTGAATGAGGTTCTTTTGAGGGTGCAACCTCATTTTTACCTCATTTTCTAAACAAAACAACCTCAGTAGCAAGGAGAGTAACGATGTACATTAACCTCATTACCTCATTTAAGGGAGTTTTTAGGACTTCCCCTAACCTGTAATTAAATTGACTTAATCTCTATTACTTATTTTTAGACAATTTAACAACCCCCATCCGCTCACCTGCCAGCTTTTCTTAGAAAAAATATGTACCTTTGCCGCTCAACGTTTGCTCATTTGTTGGTAAAGTTGGTAACCCGTTCAAAAAAAGCGCATGTAATTTAATTTTATGCCACAAATCAATACAATTAGGAATTACGAATTAGGAATTACGAATACCTCTCAACCCGCTGCCCGCTGCCTCTTGCAGGTGGCGATGCGCCGTATGCGAAAAATTCAAGAATTCAAAATTTCTTCAGCGTTAGCCCAATTCAGAATTCAAAATTCAAAATTTCCGCAGCACACACACACACACACACACACACACACACACACACACACACACACACACACACACACACACACACACACACACACACACACAGA
>JAISGH010000016.1 GCA_031263185.1 Prevotellaceae bacterium
CCCCCTCTCCAACGGTGTGGGGTGCGGTACACTATATTCGGCTTAAGCCTCCCCTCACATTTGGTTTGGGGCCGGGGGTGAGGTCTCTACGGGATGACACTTTTAACTGTTATATCTTGTTTATTCGTCATTACTAATGATAGATTACAACGATATACTACAATGAATAAATGGTGGCGAAGCATATTGTTTGCCTTAGCAATGGTTGCCGGACAAGTCTTTTTGTTCAACAACGTGCAGCTGCGCGGCATCCTCGACTCGTTTGTGGCGCCGTGCGTATATATTTTCTACATCCTCTTGCTTCCCATGGGCATCTCTAAAATAAACCTGCTGTTAGTTTCCTTTGCGCTGGGGCTTGCCGTCGATTTTTTGTCGGGGACGCTGGGGCAGAACACAGCAGCGTGCGTGCTCATCGGCTTTATTCGCCCGTCGGTAGTAAAGCTCTTTATCGCCAGTAAGGAAGACTCCGGCAAGGGGCTGCGCCCAACCATCTACGCGCTGGGGATGTACCGCTTTTTGCTCTACGCGCTTATTCTCACCTTTACTTTCCACGTGGCGCTGTTCTTTTTGGAAATATTTACGCTTCATCAAGCCTACTTTACGCTGCTACGTGCGCTATTAAGCTCTGTTGCTGCAGCTGTTATCATGATAATATTAGAAATTTTCTTTGAAAAAAGAGATAAACGCCACCGATAAGTGAAGGAGTTTGCCAATAGAAAGATATACATCATAGCTTTTTTCGTGCTTGTATGCGCCATCATACTCGGACGCCTGTTCTACATTCAGGTCATCGACAGCTACTACAAGCGTATTGCCGACCAAAACGTAATGCGCTACGAAATTCAGTACCCCGCACGTGGGCTTATCTACGACCGCAACGGAGCGCTGCTGGTAGGCAACCAGACGGTGTACGATATTGTAGTTATCCCGCGCGAGCTGGCCGCCTTTGATACGGCAATGCTGTCGCAGGTGCTGGGCCTTCCGGCTGAGCAAATTCAGTCCGCGCTGCAGGCCATCAAGTTCAAGGCAAAGAAAACGGCGGCATACCAGCCGACGCTGTTCCGCAGGCAGGTATCTATCGAGGCGTTTGCGCTGCTGCAGGAAAAATGGTTTAAGTTTCCCGGCTTTTACGCGCAGGCGCGCAGCATACGCTCCTACCCGCGGCGCATTGCCGGCAACCTCATCGGCTACATCGGCGAAGCCGACACCGGCAGCATTGCTGCCGACCCTTTCTACTCGCAGGGAAGCTACATCGGGAAAATAGGCATAGAGTATTCCTACGAAAAAGCCCTGCGCGGCAAGCGGGGCGTGAGCATCTACATGCGCGACGTGTACAACCGCGTTAAAAACTCATACGCCGGCGGCAAGCTCGACACCGCCGCGCTGCCCGGCGACAACATTGTGTGCACCATAGACGCAACGCTGCAAGAGTACGGCGAGCGCCTTATGCAAAATAAAATCGGGAGCATTGTTGCCATAGAGCCGGCAACGGGCGAAATTCTTGCGCTGGTATCAACCCCCAACTTCGACCCCGAGCTGTTTATCGACGTGCACCGCGCCGCCGAGCGAAACGCGCTGAGCACAGACCCCATGAAGCCGCTATTTAACCGCGCGGTAATGGCGCAGTATCCGCCCGGCTCTATCTTTAAATGCCTCAACGCGCTCATTGGCCTGCAGGAGGCAACGATAAGCGAAAGAACTACCCATACCTGCGGAGGCGGGTTTACGCTTGGCCGCCGCTTTGTGGGATGCCACCGCCACTTTTCGCCAGTCAACCTGACGCAATCGCTGCAAGTTTCGTGCAATGCATACTACTGCCACGTTTTCCGCAGCATTATAGACAAGTACAACGATCCTCAAGCCGGCTTCGACATCTGGCGAAAGCACGTCGAAAGCTTTGGCGTTGGGAAAAGGCTTAACTCCGACATCCCCAACGAGCTGCGCGGCATACTGCCTACCGCTGCCACCTACGACCGTATGCACGGCGCAAACCGGTGGAAGTCGCTAAGCATTATTTCGCTGGCAATAGGGCAGGGAGAGCTGGGCGTAACCCCGCTGCACATGGCCAACATTGCCGCCACCATTGCCAACCGTGGATTTTACTACACGCCTCACATTGTAAAAAGCATAGGCGGCGAAAAGCCGGACAGCCGCTTTTTCGTGCCGCATGTTACCACCATTGAGCGCGAGCATTTTGATCCGGTGGTGCAGGGTATGTACCTCGCCGTGAACGGAGGATTTGGCGGAACGGCGGGCATTGCCAAAATAAACGGCATTGAGCTGTGCGGAAAAACGGGCACCGCCCAAAACCCTCACGGCGAAGACCACTCGGTATTCATCTGCTTTGCGCCCAAGGACGACCCCAAGATAGCGGTGGCGGTGTACGTAGAAAATGGCGGCGCCGGGGCAAGGTGGGCTGCACCGACGGCAAGCCTTATTGTAGAAAAGTATTTAAAGAAAAACATCTCCCGCGCGTGGATTGAGAGCTACGTTGCGGGCGGAAACCTGACTCAACAAAATGGCGCGCAACCGAAGCTATAGCCTGCTGGCAAAAATTGACTGGGGCATCGTCCTGATATGGGCGCTGCTGATGGGTATTGGCCTGCTTAGCATCTACGCCTCGGGGTTTAACGAAGAGTCCCCCCGCTTTTTTGACGCGCACAGCCACAGCCGGCTTCAGGCGTTTTGGGTAGGCATGGCCTGCATTATTGCCATATTCGTAATAGTGGTGGAGAGCCGGTTTTACCACCTTTTTGCCGGATTTTTGTACGCCTTTGCGCTGCTGCTCATTGCGGCCACGCTCATCTTTGGAAGCGAAATTAACGGCTCAAAATCGTGGCTCTCGCTTGGCATTATGAGCCTCCAGCCGGTAGAATTTATGAAAGTTGCCACCGCGCTGATGCTCGCCAAGGTGGTAGGCGCGCACAACTTCCGCATACAAAACGTCAAAAACGCTGCGCCGGCTTTTATGGTTGTTCTCGTACCGTTTGTGCTTACGCTGCTGCAGCACGATACCGGCTCGGCGCTGGTATTTACCTCCTTCATCATCGTATTTTACAGAGCAGGGCTGAAGGCGAGGTTTGTGGCATCCTGCCTGTTCCTCATTTTTCTATTCATACTGTCGCTGCTTGTTGAGCCTGCCGCCGTTACTATTTCCATCGGGCTGCTTTGCTACTGCGTCTTCATGATTTCCAGCAAGCGCTACAAGGCCGGCTTTACTGCCATCGGCATCGTTACGGTCATAACGCTGGTGCTGCACTTGGGCCTCAGGCCGCTTGGCGCCGACATGCCGCTTTTTGAATCGCTCATTGTTGCTCACGCCGCCATGCTGCCCGTTATTATCGTATACGCGTGGTGGAACAAGCTGAAGTACGTGTTCTTCATCGTCCAATTTTTTGTGCTCTCCGTTGGCATCAACTACTCGGTGGACTACGTGTTCGACAACGTGCTCAAGGAGCACCAGCGCCGCAGGATAAACGACCTGCTGGGCATAGAATCCGACCTCAAGGGCTGGGGCTACAACGTTCACCAGTCAAAGGTGGCCATCGGCTCCGGCGGGCTGAGCGGCAAGGGATTTCTGGAGGGGACGCAAACCAAGGGAAACTTTGTGCCCGAGCAAAGCACCGACTTCATATTCTGCACCGTGGGCGAAGAGTGGGGCTTTTTGGGCGCTGCGCTGGTGGTAGCCCTGTACCTGCTGTTGCTCATCCGCATAGTCAACATGGCCGAGCGCCAAAAAAATATGTTTGCCAAGTTTTACGGCTACGGCGTTGCCTCCATTCTGTTTTTTCACATCGCCGTAAATATCGGCATGACCATTGGCATTATGCCCGTGGTGGGCATCCCTCTACCCTTTATCAGCTACGGAGGCTCGTCGCTGTGGGCGTTCACCATCCTCCTGTTTGTGCTGCTCAAGCTCGACGTAGGGAAGTACGAGTAGCGCAGCATCTTCGCCGTCCCGCAAGGGGCGGATGTTTGGTAGAGTAGTATAATTAAAATCCATATCAATAAAACATGGACACCATCTATAATTCAATCAAATGAAATAAGCAGGTGTATTTCAAATGGTCGCGCTGTACTACTTCGCGCCGTCATTCCGAACGCAGTGAGGAATCTCCTCCTCCTCAGCACCCAAGTGCGGTAGCCACATGGCAAGAGATTCC
>JAISGH010000090.1 GCA_031263185.1 Prevotellaceae bacterium
CATATAATGATTTGCCCTCTTTTGTATTAGACGAATTTACAAAAATGACGGCAGGACTTTTATCTAATTTTGCTCTTTTGTCTTTAACTACAGTCAGAAATAATTCACACAAGATTTTAAGTTTATTCTCAAAGGATTTGGATGCGGCATATATGGCGCATAAAGCCGTATTGCCTGTTCAGAATAATGCAGAGGAATTGTTGGTGAAATTATTCGGAGATACTATTACCGATTTATTGCTATATGGCAAAATAAGTGCATTATTTGATAAAATACTATTGGATTGGCTGTCTTTAAAGATAACCGAAAAAGATGTTCCGATATCAAATGCCGATGGAAATCAACTTAATCCGCAAGTGTTATACAAAAGAAATTTTAATTTATTAAAATCGTTACTTTTATCGGAAGAAAAAAATGTAGAAAAAAGATTCAAAAACCTATTTAAAGATTTAATACAAGATAAAAAGCAGAGAGAAGATTATTTGGAATATCTTCTAAAAAACAGTACAGCTCTTTTTGAAGATGAAGACAACATAAGAATAAATGTTGATAAACGATTTGCAATATTAACACATCATAAAAGTTTATTTTTACCTTCAAATATCTCTCCGACATTGACATTAGGCACTATTATTAAAAGTACAGCTAATCCTGATAATTATTTTGTATGTATTCAACAACGATGTGATTCCGTTAGAATAAAACAAGGTGAGTATCGGAAATTTTTATTTTTACCACTTACGAAAGTGGAAAATGGACAATTTCATTTTGTTACTCCAGATGGCGTAAAATTGAATTTGAAGAAAAAATCTTATTCTATAAAAACGATCAAATTTAATTGCGATAATAGCAACGGTGAAATAAAAGCTTTTTTTGACGAAAGCAATAAAAAATATAAATTCAAAGAGAGATATGATGACGGAGATACTTTTGAATGGATATTTGATTTAAAAGATTTACATTCTCAAAGAATTGTTGCCGATTATGCTTTACAACTTTCAAGAGTTGGCCTTGATGAATCGGAATGGTTAAGAAAAGCAGGAAATTAATCCGGTTATATTAGAGTTTATATTCAATAGATGCTTGCGCCGTCCCATTAGATAGTGACATTTGGCGCTCTTTTGCGCCAAATGGCGCTATCTACGGGACGGTAAACGCGCTTTTGAAATATCTAATTTGTAATTATTAATTCGCTCATTATTATAAATTTATATTTTTATCTGTCTTATAACCCTTTGTTATTATTATATTTAACAAGGGTGGGAAGCTTCAATTAATGTATATTACTCATTTCATGTTACATCTTATATTTTCTAATCGGCATTTTGGGATTGTAACAAGCACAAAAAAAGAGTTTTCGGAGCAACCCTCCGAAAACTCTTTTTTTTGTTTCCCGTTGTCAGCTAATTTGAGGTTGGGTTTTGCGTAAGCGTTCCGGCGTACGAGTCAATAGCCGTCTGGGGAATGTAGTACACAACGCGGTAGTCGGTGGACAGGATTTCCTCCATAGCGTTGTGCGGCCCCGGATAGCGGCGGGTGAGCGACCGTCCGTTGCGGTACACGTCGTAGCTGCGCTCGGCCTGAAACGCCAGCTCAAGGGTGCGCTCCTTGTCGATTAGCTCTCCGGCGTTGGTGGTGTTCAGCGAAGCGTAGCCTTTGCCCGGCAGCGAGCGCTCACGCACGAGGTTTAGCGCCGTCAAAGCGTCGCCATAGCTACCCTGCTTGGCCAAAGCCTCCGCTTTGTTGAGGTAAACCTCCGCAAGGCGGGTAATAACGGGCGAATGGAGGTGCGAATCCTCGCCCTCTCGGGAGCACTTCACGATGTAGAACATCGGATATACGCGGTTTAGCGAGATGAACTGGTCTTTGTAGCCGGTGTACGTTTCCGTTTGGTTGACCAGCGTATCGTGGTATTCAACCGAGTAAATGCCCTGCGAGGCATCCACCTCCGTCAGCTTGTAGGCTTTTGCCGCCGCCGTGCCTTTTCCTTCTATGCAGCTGTCGCCGTTTACCGTCAGGTCGGCCTGCACGTAGTTAAAGTTGGTATGCTCTTTGCTGGCATTGTACACCTTTTTGATAAACCGGAATACCGGCTGCGCGGTTTCCGTGTACTGCGGCTCAATAAAGGCTGCGCGGGCGTCTACAATGGTATTGTTGTACCAGTCGTTGCGCCCCGTTTCGTCGAGCAGGGCAATATACTTGGCGCTGGCGTACATTTCGCCCCAGCCCATGCCGCCAATGTAGGCGTACATGCCGCCAACGCCGTAGTAGTGGTCGTAGCCCGAAAATTCGGAGGCAACGCGCTTAACGGCAAAAATCGTTTCCTTGTTGGCTTCCGGCGTAAAGGTGTTGTACTTCATAAAATCCGCGCGGGGCAGCAGCTCGTACTTATTGCTGTTGATGACCAAGTTGGCGTACTCGACCGCTTTTGCGGCGTAGGCGGCGTTGGGGTTATCCCACGTGCCGCTCATGTAGAGGTAGATGCGGCTGAGGAGCGCCCATGCGGCTTCGCGCGAAGCGTAAGCTGGGCCACGGTCAACGGTGAGCATTGCGGCGGCTTTTTCCAAATCTCCGATGGCCTGCTCGTACGTTTCCTTGACGGTTGCGCGGTCGGGCAGGTGGAGGTCAATGATGTTCTCCGGCGTACCGTTGACAACAGGGACGCCGAGGTTGGCTTCGGGGCTTTGGTAGTACGGCCTTCCGTAGGCGCGGCAAAGGTAGAAGTAGAGCATACCGCGCAGAAAGTAGCACTCGCCAAGCTTGGAGTCAACGGCGGGGTCGGCACCCTCTCCAATGAGGCTGATGATGTTGGAGGTTTGGGCTATGGCTTTGTAGCTGTTGCTCCAGAAGCTGTTGAGCCGTCCGTTTGCCGGCGTGCGGGAGTAGGAGATGAACTGGTAGAACGCATCGGTGGACGATCCTCTAATCATCATATTATCTCCGGCGTACTCGCCGCAGCGGTGCATTACGTCCGACCAGTCTTTGAGCTGCGTGTAGGCTCCGTTGAGCAGCTCGTCCATGAGCGCGTCGGGGTTTTCTTTGATTTGCTCCGCCGCCATCTGGGTCGAGGGGAAGCGCTCTATGTCGCAGGCCGCAAGTAAACATGTAGCGGCGGCGACGCTGAGAATGAATATCTTTTTCATTGCTTATTGTTTTTAGAAGTTAATGTTGATGCCAAATATGTATTTGCGCGTAATGGGATAGTTGCTGGCGTTGGTTACGCCGGTTACTTCGTAGCTTCTGCTCGGGTTTACCGGCATATCGGTATCTACGCTTCTGCTCAGGTCTACCACCGGTATTTCCGGATCTACGCCGGAGTACTTTGTGAAGGTCAGCAAGTTTTCTGCCGTAAAGGAGACGCGGAGGCTCTGAATGTTCCACTTCTTGAGCGGGAGGGTGTAGCCAATGGAGAGGCTTCGGAGCTTGAGGTAGCTTCCGTCCTCCAGATAGCGCGACGATGTGCTGTTGGACTTCGACGCGTTGTTGTACGACGGCAGCGGGTGGGTAGCGTTATCGCCCGGCTTTGTCCAGCGGCTCCAGCCGTCAATAAGCTTCATCTGGTTGCGGTCGGTGTAGGTACCGTCGGAGTCGTACTCCATGCGGGCGTAGTTGTAGATAGTGCCGCCCACGGAGTAGCCAAATACGGCGTTCAGGTCGAGCTGCTTCCAGCGCAGCAGGGTAGAAAAGCCTCCGTAAAAGTCGGGCGTATAGGAGCCGCACATTACCCTGTCGGCCTTCGCGTAGTCTTCGGTGATGACGCGCGAGCCGTCTTCTGCCGTGGTGTACCACTGCGGTGCGCCCGTTTCGGAGTTCACGCCTGCCCACTCGTAGGTGTACCACGTGTCGCTGCTGTATCCGGGCTTGAGGATACGCTCAATGCCGCCTGCGATGTTGCTCGCTCCGCTTACTACCTGCGGAAGCCCCTGGTAGAGCGCCTTTACCTCATTACGGTTGGCGCCGATGTTGACGTCTATGCTCCAGCCCCAGTCCTGATTTTTGATAATGTCGGCGCCTACAACGGCCTCCACGCCGCTGTTCTCCAGCTCGCCCACGTTTTGCCAGTTGGACGTAACGCCGGTAAGGGCAGGGATAGGCACGTTAAACAGGACGTTGTCCGTACTCTTCAGGTAGTAGTCCAAGTTCAGGCGGAAGCGCTCAAGGAAGCTGAAGTCCACCCCGATGTTCATCGTTTTGGTTTTTTCCCATGTAAGGTTTTTGTTGCCTATCTGGTAGATGAGGGCGGCAAAAACCTCGTCGTAGCTGCCGGAAACGCTGTACAGGTCGTACTGCGGGTAGAGGCTCCGCGGGCGGTTGCCCACCGTTCCGTAGGCAGCGCGCAGCTTGAGCAAATCCACCCAGCCGGCGGTGAAGAAAGCCTCCTTGTTAACAATCCAGCCACCGCTGACGGAGAAAAAGTTTCCGTACTTGGCGTTTGCGCCGAAGTTGGAAGCGCCGTCGCGGCGGGCGGATACCTGCGCCATGTACTTACCGTCGTAGGCGTAGCTGGCGTTGAAGAGGAGCGACTGAATGGCAGAAGTGTTGATATACCCACGGGGGGCCTCCGGCGTAGTAGTTACGTCCAGCACCTCAAAGCCCGGCACAAAGCCCGTACCTCCCGTTTTTGCATACTTGTAGCGGTAGTCGCTGAACTCGTAGGCCGCCAGCGCGCTGATGGAGTGCTTGCCAAGCGCCTTGTTAAAGCGCAGAATCTGGTTGGTGTACCGCCGCTCGGTCTTGCCGTCGTCCTCAGAGATGCGCCCGCTGACGCCGGAGCCGCTGCTGGAGCGCGGGTCGGTGTAGTCGCTGTTGGCGTAGTTGTCCCACGTAAAGTTGTTGACCGACGAAAAACTCAGCCAGTCGGTGAAGCGAATATCAAAGTCAATATTCCCCATAAAAGAGTGGTGAACGCTGGCCGACTTGTTCCACTGCAAATCGTAGAGGTAGTTCGTCCCCGTGTTGTGCACCCATGCGCTCGACATGTTGGGCGTAGGCGTACCGTCCTCGAGGTAGGGGCTATCCCAGGGGAGGTTGGAGTACATTGCCGTAAGCGAATGTTGCCTGTCGTCAACGTCGCGGCGCGAGCCGGAGACCGAAGGCTTCACCGTAAGCCACTGCACAGGCTTGTACTCGGCGCGGTAGCGCATGCTGTAGCGGGTAAACTCGTAGCCCTTTACCGCCCCTTCTTCGTTGTAGTAGCCCATGGAGAAGTAAGACTTCACATTCTCGTTACCGCCGGCAACGGAAACGTTGTAGTCTTGCGCGATGCCCGTTTGCGTCGCCAAATTCCACCAGTCGTAATTGCTCTCCCTGAGCTGCTCGTTCCAGCGCGGAAAAGCTACCATTTCCTGATTGGCAAACGATTTAAAGTAGTCGTACAGCTCGGCGCCGTTCATCACCTCCAGCTTTCCGTTGTCGAGGCTGCTCACCCCAAACTTTGCCGACACGCTCACGCTTGCCTTGCCGCTCTTGGCCTGCCTGGTGGTTACCACGATTACCCCGTTGGCGCCCTGCGACCCGTAAATAGCGGTAGAGGCGGCATCCTTGAGGATAGTCATCGTCTCAACATCGCTTGGGTTGAGCGTGTAGTTGGAGGCATTGCCTACAATCACGCCGTCAACTACCCACAGCGGGTCGGTAGTGCCGTTGATAGACGACCGTCCGCGGATGATAATGTTGCCCCGCGAGCCGGGCTGTCCGCTGCCCGGCGCCACAAAAACGCCCGGTACTTTGCCCGAAAGCATGTCCTCCACCGACGGCGTGGTGAGGGTTGCAATTTTTTCGTTGTTCAGCGTTTGCAGCGCGCCGGTGAGGCTTTCCCGCCGCTGCGTACCGTAGCCCACCACCACTATTTCGTCGAGCGACTGGTCGCTTTCGCTCAGCACAACGTCAATGCGTCCGCGCCCGGCAACAGCTTCTTCCTTAGCGCTCAGCCCCAGAAACGAGAATACCAGCGTTGCGTCGGCAGGTGCGCTGATGGTGTAGCCGCCGTTTACGTCGGTGGTAGCGCCAATGGTAGCGCCTTTGACCGTAACGCTTGCCCCAGCCACAGGGTCGTTGTTGCTGTCGAGCACCGTACCGGAGATGTTGAGATTTTGCGCCTGCAGCGACAGCGGCAGTACAGCGCAAATCAGCAGCAGCAGCAACAGCAGGCGCTTCGAGCGCCTTAATAAGCCGCCGTCGGCTACCTGAACAGATACGGACGTAGTCCGCCCTGCCCGATTTTGATCAAACTTTTTGCTCATAATAAAAATGTTTAAGTGAATAAAAAAAAGATTGGGAAAAAATAATAAGCAGCAGCAAGACGCTACTGCTCATTAGGGCAGACATAAAAAAAATGGACGACCGCAGTATTCGGTCGTCCATCAAGAAAAAAAAGGTGCAAACTATTGCAAAAATCGAAAAAATTATGTATAGCGCACTACGTAACTTGCTGAGCTGTGTGTGTGTGTGTGTGTGTGTGTGTGTGTGTGTGTGTGTGTGTGTGTGTGTGTGTGTGTGTGATTATTGCTATCAGCTGGGCTCCCCCTGCGAGCATACCCCTACCAAACTCCAAAGGAGTGCGGCAAGCCAGCTGGCTGAAGATAGATATTGAGGTAAGCGCCATAGCCATATTCTTTTTTCGTCCTAAAAGTAGCCAATATTTTTTTAATTATAACATTTTTTGCTGCGTGTATGCGCACATGCCATTACAGTTACAAATGTAAGTTAAAATTTTGAAGCAGGTATCATCTTTCCAAAATTTTATTGTTAAAATTAATCATAAAGTATGCAAAATCGATGATTGACAAGTAATTATAGATGGCTAAATTTTGAATTGAAACCATTTACATATGAATAACCCCCAATGAAGCGAAGCGATTGGGGGAGGATACGAAAGCGGTATGGAATCGGACACGCATTATTTTGCATAGTTTTCTGTTCAACCCTTCGGGTTGCAGGTATGAGGAGTACCTTCGCGTAGCCCCCAATCGCTTCGCTTCATTGGGGGTTATTCATATTCAACCTTTCAGGTTTAACACCCAAATTTATCCGACATTTGATGAACGACACGACATTACGCCTACGGCGTGATGCGACAATTTGAAATGCACCCAATGGGGGGGGTGTATTTCAAATTGTCGCAACCTCATTTTTACCTAATTTTTCTTAACAAAACAACCTCAGTAGCAAATTGTTACACAAATTTTTTTCACCTCATTACCTCATTTTTCCGCGCCGTTTTTATCGTTTTAATGAGGTAATGAGGTTTGGTTATGCATGTTAATTCATTGCTATTGAGGTTGTTTTGTTAAGAAAAATTAGGTTGAAATGAGGTGCATTTGGCTACGTCGAACTTCGCTTCAAATTGTCGCTTTACATAATCCCTACGGGTGGGGTGTCAAAAATCTGATTATTGTTTCAAAAATCTTCGTTCAAAGCAATCTCGAAGCACGGCAGCCCGAAGGGCTATATTTTCATAACCGCATGCAAGCGAAGCGCAGCTTGCGGAAGACACGATTTCCCTATTTACCTTATCGGGGCAGCATGCACAGGTAAATCCTGCGGGCTTTTTGCTTTCAAAATAAAGCGTATTCGGTTTCTCCTCAAGAGAGTTCATAACTTTTTGGGAACTTGCAGCCGGAAAAAAGTTTTGGGAGAGGAAGATAGCTTAATTTTGCAGCGCTATCCGCTTCCGGTAGCGAGTATCCATTCGGATAGCGCGGCTCATTGACGTGCCGATTTTTCCTCAACAACATAAAAATGAAAAGAATTATTTCGGTAAAACGCTTGGCAGCGTCCCTTACAGCCGTGCTGCTGTGGACGGCTGCTGCTGCCGGCGCTGTCGAGGTATGGGTTTCGCCGCAGGGCGCTGATACCGGCAGCGGCAGCCGGGACGCTCCGCTGGCTACGCTCCGCATGGGATTGTACAAGGCGCGCGAGCTGCGCCGGCTGGCTGCCGTTGGCGGGGCAAAGAGCGCGGATATTGCCGGCGGCATCCGCATTATCCTGCGGGGCGGCACGTACTGGCTTGACGAGCCTGCCTTTATTCGCCCCGAAGATTCGGGAACGGCCGAAAGCCCAACCATCATCGAAGCGGCGCAAGGCGAAAAGCCAACGCTTAGCGGAGGTATTGCGCTTGGCCGCTGGAAGCCTGCCGGCAAGGCGCCCGGCCTTCCGAAGGCGGCGCAGGGCAAGGTGTGGGTTACCGACGCGCCTACCGCCGGAGGGCGCGCCGTTGACTTCCGCCAGCTGTGGGTAAACGGAAAAAAGGCCATCCGCGCGCGCAGCGTAAGCAGCATTGCCGATATGCAGCATATCCTGAAAGTAGACAGGCAGGCTGAGGAGCTGTGGATACCAACGCCCAAGCTGCAGAACTTCGGCCACCCTGCGCCGCTGGAGCTGTTTATTCATCAGATGTGGGAGGTTGCCATACTTCGCGTGAAGAGCATGACCGCAAAGGGCGATTCTACGGTGGTGAGGTTCTACCAGCCCGAAAGCCGCCTGCAATTTTTGCATCCGTGGCCGCCTGCCGTTATTCAGCACGATTCGCTTGGCGGCAACTCCACTTTTTTCCTCGCCAACGCTCTTGAACTCTTAGATACGCCCGGAGAGTGGTTTTACGATGCCCGCGCCGGAAAAGTATTTTACTACCCCCGCGCAGGCGAGGACATGAGCGCAGCGCAGGCGGTAGCTCCCTGCCTCGATGTTATTTTGCGCGTTGAGGGTACGCTCGATCGGCCGGTGAGCCATGTGCAGATCAAAGGAGTAGGCTTTGAACATGCCACGTGGTTGCGCCCTTCGCAGATGGGGCATGTACCGCTGCAGGCGGGCATGTACCTTATAGATGCCTACAGGCTGCAACCGCAGGGAACGCCGGAGAAACCTTCGCTCGAAAATCAGGCGTGGACAGGCCGCATGGCGGGCGGCGTAACGGTGAGAAATGCAAGCAACATCCTCTTTTTTCGCTGTAAGTTTGAGCGCATGGCGGCGGCGGGGCTGGACTACGTGGAGGGTACGCGCTACAATACTGTGGAGGGGTGCATTTTTCGCGACATTGGCGGAAGCGCTATTCAGGTTGGCTCCTTCTCCGACGAGGCGCTGGAAGACCACCTTGCGCTCAACCCCGCCGACGAGCGTACGCTGTGCAGGGACGAGCGTATTGCCAACAACCTGATAGAAGATTGCGCCAACGAGGATTGGGGCGCGGTGGGCATAGCCGCCGGATTTGTGCGCAGCGTAACCATTGAGCACAACGAGGTGCGCGATGTTTCGTATTCGGGCATTAGCGTAGGGTGGGGCTGGAGTAAGGCCATTAGCGCCATGCGCAGCAACCGCATCCACGCCAACCACGTACACCGCTACGCCAAATACATGTACGACGTAAGCGCAATCTATACCCTGTCGGCGCAGCCCGGCACGAGCATTACCGAAAACTACGTGCACGATATCTACTCGCCGGCTTACGTTCACGACCGTCACCACTGGTTTTACCTTTACACCGACGAAGGCTCGTCGTACATTACGGTGAAGGACAACTGGTGCCCTTCCGAAAAATTTTTGAAAAACGCCAACGGCCCCGGCAACACGTGGGAAAACAACGGGCCGGAGGTATCGGAGGAGATTGTAAAGCGCGCCGGATTGCAGGAAGAGTTTAGGGAAATTTTGAATTTTGAATTTTGAATTCTGAATTTTGAATTTTGAATTTTGAAAATCTGAAATTTTTGAAAGTATATATGAAGCAACTTATTTTTGCAGCGGCGGCGTTGCCGTTGCTGCTACTTGCGGCAAGCGTGAGCTGCCGCGCGCAGCCGGACGACGATATGGCTTGGCCGGATTCCCTCAACACCGCTAAGGATGTTGACTACCTGACGGAGGACGAAAAGGGTGTGATTTACGAAATGAATAAAGTTCGCACCAACCCCAAGCTCTACGCTGAGTACATAAAGCGCGAAAGGTCTTTTTACAGCAACAAACGTATCGAAAAGCCGGGGCAAATACCTATCCTCACGCAGGAGGGCGTTGCGGCGGTTGACGAGTGTATTGCGGCGCTGCAAAAGGCTCTGCCCACCGGCGTAATACGGCCTAACAGGAACCTCGGCAAGGCGGCGCAGCTGCTGGCAAAGTACCAGTCCAAAACCGGAAAAACGGGGCATACCGGGAGCAACGGAAGCACCGTAAGCGACCGCATAAAGCGCTACTGCACGGAGATGAACGATAACTTTGGCTATGGCTACGGTATTACCTTTGGGGAAAACATCAGCTACGGCAGCAGCAAGCCGCAGGACATTGTTGTGCAGCTGCTCATAGACGACGGCGTACCGTCGCGGGGGCACCGGGTTAACATCCTGAAGCCGGACTTCAACACCGCCGGCGTAGCCATTGATACGCATCCCCGCTACAGGCATCTGTGCGTTATTGACTACGCTTTTTTGGTTTACAAACCGTAAAAAAATTATGCAAAAGAATTTACTCATCATTTTTGCTGCTTTTGCCTTATGCTCCTGCAGCAGCCGGAGGCCGGAGGCAGTATCGCAAGCCGTTATGCAGGCCATTTACGAGGAGGTGAAAACGCCCTGCAAGTACGGCTTGGTGCTTGCGCCCGACAGCGCCTCGAAAATGCTGGATTGCCCCACGGTGTTCCGCCATGATAGCGCGTGGTATATGACCTACATTGTGTTCGACGGAAAAGGCTACGAAACGTGGCTTGCCCAAAGCGACAACCTCCTGAGCTGGAAAACGCTGGGGCGCATCATGTCCTTTACGCCCAGCGGCTGGGATGCCGTCCAAAAAGCGGGCTACCTTGCGCTGCAGGACTGTACGTGGGGCGGTAGCTACACCCTGCAAAAGCTCGACGATAAGTATTGGATGACGTACATTGGCGGAAATGCCGAAGGTTACGAGGCCGGACTGCTTTCCATTGGCGTTGCCTGCACCGGCGATCGCGTTGCCGCGCCGCACGAGTGGGAGCGCCTGCCGGAGCCGGTGCTTGCCGCTACCGACACCGGCGCGCGCTGGTGGGAAAACAGGACGCTCTACAAGAGCACGGTGATTTGGGACAGGGAAAAAATCACAGGCTACCCCTTCGTTATGTACTACAACGCCAACGGCGATACTACAGGGGACAAGCGCTTGCGGTGGTTTGAGCGTATCGGCATGGCCGTTTCGGACGACATGCGGCGGTGGAAGCGGCTTGGCGACGAGCCGGTTTTGGCGCATCCGCGCGGAATTACCGGCGACGCCGTTATTCAAAAAATCGGCGAGGTGTTTGTGATGTTTTACTTCGGGGCGTTCTGGGAAGGGCGCGAAAATGAAGCGTTCAACAGCTTTGCCTGCTCGTACGATTTGATGCACTGGACGGACTGGACGGGCGATATGCTGATTGCCCCCTCGGAGGAGTACGATAAGCTCTACGCACACAAGCCTTACGTGCTGAAGCACGATGGCGTGGTGTACCACTTCTACAGCGCCGTGGACGAGCATCAGCGCAGAGCGATTGCGGTTGCAACGTCGGTAGATTTGGGCAAAAGTACGCTAACGCACGGCGCTATTCCTCCTCCTTAAAAAACAGCTGGTAAAAGTACAGCCCTGTTTCCTCGTCGTATCCGCGGGTGATGTACTCCCGCTTGCCGTGCACGTAAATGTGGAAGTTCTTGTCGAGCTTTATCACGCTTTTCAGCGCCCGCGCCTGCCTTTTCACGGCGGCCTCCGAGATGTCGAAGCGCTCCGGCAGCTTGTCGTCGCTATCGCGGTCAAACTCGCGCTTGTAGCTTTTGAAGCTCTTGATGGCCTCCGGGTCGGCAATGACCTCGCGGGCAAAATCGTCAACGTCAAAGCTGTCGTTCCCCTTAAAAAAGTTTACCGATTTGTTGAGCATATCGGCTTGGTCGGCCTTGGTAACCTCAAACGTTTCGGGGAGGCGCTGCGTAACAAAATTTTTGCAGAGCGATATAGCCTGCTGCGTTCTGAAAAAATCGTCCTTGCGCTGCACGGCGTTCAGGAAGCAGTCCGTCCAGTACTGCTCCTCGCCGGCGCTCCGGCTGCTGCCGGTTATGGCGACCAAAAATCCGTTTTCGCGCTCGGTGTTGAAAACGAGGCAGCCTCTGTCCACCTTGCTGATGCTGATGCCGCTGTCGGCGCTGAGGTCAAAAGATTCGCCGCGCGGAAGTATCTTCAGAAAAGCCTCCTGATTTTCGGATTTAAATAGCCCCACAGCGTCCAGCGTTTCGCCGTCCAGCATGCAGTCCTTGAGGTAGGCAACAAAAAAATCGCCGCCTTTTACCTTTGCGCCGCTGCCCTGCTCGTACAGGTGCTTGGCCAGCGCCGCCGACTGCTCCGTCAGCGTATCGGGGTTGTCAAAAATGGCGCAGATGCAGCCGTACGCCACGTTTGGCGCGGCAGCGTCGCTTTCGCGCTGCAGGTTGTAGTACTCCTGCCCCTTGAACGGCGATAAAAAGTAGCGCAGCAGCAGATCGCTTACTTCGCTGCTCACGTTCAGCGGCGCGGCCGAGAGTAGCATACCCTCGTCGCCAGCTTTGCTGCCCACGCGGTGCACTATGGCTTCTTGCAGAATGGTGTTGTCGCTTGTAATCATTGCTACATCAGATGAAATTTTTCGCCTACCACCACCTTGATTTTTTTGGGGACAAGCTCAAAGGTGAAAGGAGAATATCCGCAGGCCTCGCCGTCAATCTCAATGGGGCTTGGCGGGTACGAGGCTATGGAGATGTTTTTGCCTTGCATGGCTCTTACCTTGTAAAAGTTGTAGATGGTGCCGTTGTAGAGCCGCCGGAAGTTGGCAAAAAAACGGAAGGGGCTCATTTTACGTATCAGCGTGATGTCCATCAGGCCGTCGTCAACCACGGCGGCGGGCATTTGCAGCATTCCGCCGCCGTTGTACTTCCCCACGCCCACAGCGCCGCTGAACAGCCGACCGTCAAAAAAATCTTCGCCGTCAACGGTTACCGCGAAGCGCTTGGAGCGATACCGAAACAGCGTAACCACCGCGCTGGACAGGTAGAGCCACGTTCCCGTCCGCCCCGCCTCCTTTAGCCGGTTGAAGCGGCGGTTGACCATAGCGTCAAAGCCAATGCCCGAAACGTTGGCCATGTAGCGCGTTTGCTTTACGCGCGCCTCCTCGAAGGTGATTTTGCCAACATCCTGCAAAATTGTTTGCTCGCGGCAAATGCTGTGCACAGCGTCGGTGTAGGTGCGCGGGATGCCCAACATGCGCACCCAGTCGTTGCCCGTTCCCACGGGGATTACGGATAGCGTTATCTCGCACGGCGGCGCCTGCCGTTGAATAAAAAGCCCGTTCACCACCTCGTTCACCGTGCCGTCGCCTCCCACCACCACAATCTTGCGGAAGCCGTCGTTCACCGCCTTGACGGTAAGCTCCACCGCGTGAAATTTCTTTTCGGTAAACACGCAGGTAAAGTCCACGCCGCTAAAGTTGAGGCGGTTTGAAATGGTAGGCCAGTCGCGCAGCCCGTGGCCGCGACCCGCTTTGGGGTTGACAATGACCATCCAGCGGGATAATTTTTCGGTAGCAGGCATAATCATAATAATGTTAGATAGCTCTATGCAGCCAATATCGCTGCGGCAATGATGATAGGAATGTTTTTCATGGCGTGGGTGTTTTTGTCTTGTAATTTTTTCATTTGTTGTTAAGTAGTTATAATCCAAACAAAGCAAGGCGTTCTTCTGTTTCCTTTGGGCTTGATTTGACCGTTGATTTGATTAGCGACAAATCATCTTCATCAACATCCCCAAGGTATTGCCCTTTCAGGAGTTTTGCCGGGTTAGCCGTTTTCAGGCTTGAGCAGTCCACAAAGCTGTCGTGCGAAAGAAACCCATACTTGGCGCGGGAAACAGGCATGTGGTAATCCCTGACGGACGGCGCGAGGTTTTGGTTGATGCGCGAGTTGAAAATAACGCCGCCGTAAGCGCTCCCTGCGCCGTCAAATCCTAAAACTACAAAGTACTTGTTGCGGCTGCTATCCCCCTGCTTTGGCGTAACTCCGTCCGCTTTGTCCATGTTAACGCGAAATACGTTGCCGGCTTCTATGGTAAGCTTTGCAAACTTTTCAGCCTCCAGCGGCTTCAGGATGTCTGCAAAGGTACTTTTCATGCCAACGCTCTGTCCAAGGCGAGCTGCTCATCTATGTACTCAACGGTGGCCTCCGTAGCGCCGGCCACCCTTGCCATATCCAGCGGGGATATTATTTTTATTCTTCTTTTGCAGGCGTTTTCCCAAGCCTTGTCGTGCGACAAATTTTTTAGCTCGCTAAACAGCCTCTTTGCGTTTTCTGCAATAGATTTATCCAAAAAGGCTACTTCCGATGCGGAGATGTAGCGTAAATTTGGCGCTCTTTTCGGCAAAAGGACGTAGGGAGCGTCATCGCCGGCAAGCTCAACATCTCCCCAGAGCAGCTTGTCAAGGTTGGCATTATGCGCATTTCGCTTTACGGCGTTGTACAGACCAGCGGGCACGGGGCCGTACTTGATGGCAACGAACTCATCCGCCGTTATCCTTCCACCCCACGCAGCGAGGTGCTCCATTTCGGCAAAGTACATGATTTTGAACAGGCGATAGTAGTCTATCCCGCCCGTTTTGTTGAGGATGTACAGAACAACTTCTATCAACTTCTTCCTATCATAATCGCTCATGGTATTCGATTTATTTTTGAAAGATGAAAATCGCTAAAATTAAAATCAACATCAACGCGGCCTTGGGGGTAATCTTCAAAAGTTCGGAGCCTGCCGCCTCTGTTGAGTAGCAGGCCCCTCACCCTTTTTAGGCGTTGGGCGCTATGCCTGTTAGCCCTGGCGCCGTGCTTATAGGCTACCTGCCCGACTTAAAAAGATACTTTACAACAAAGATAAAAATACCTATTACGTCAGCCGTTGTGGTGGCAAGGAGCGTTACCATTACGGTATCCGAAAGGCGTAAAACGCAAAAGCCCGATAGCGCAACGATGGCCATCGTAACCGATAGAAACGCGACAAGCAGCCAAAATATATTTTGGGCAAACCTTTTTCGCTCTAACCTGTCCTGCCGGCTACCCTCCAAGATTTCTCTTTTTGTCTCAAGCTCTACATCCTCCAGCGTGAACTGCCTCTTATCGTCCCCCTGCCGAATGTAGTCCATTATCCGAATATTTTCCTTCAGCAGAGTACTTTCCAAATTGACGGGGATTTTTTTATCTTCTTCCATCATATCCCGATTACTTTCTTGTAGAAGACTTTCGTGTACAAGTCGGGTATCTTATTATTTTTACCTTTCTCGTAGCACAGCGCCCACGGCGTTCCTTGCCGGTGAAGCAGCGCTACCATTTGGGCATCCGAAAAGTCCCTGTACTTTTCAAAAACGGCTACAGCTATTGTTTTTACATTGCCGCAATCGTGTGCAAGCTCCGGCGTGGTGTACTCTACTTTTCCGCCTGCCCATTCGGCTATAACCGACTTTTCCTTTATTGGGTTGTTTTTATTGTGCTTAAACGAGTGGTACACGGAGGGTATGACGGGGCCGTTTTTCCACGCCTCCACTACGTCAAACCGTGGGTCGAGCGCCGACTTGTTGAGTATGGCAAGGCAAAACCCGTGCGTAATGTAAACGCGCTTCATTAGCCCAAATTGCCGCAGCTCGTGCCTTTCCTGCTCCGCTAAATCTATAAAGTAGTTTGCCACTGCTATTGCATTTACTTTCATGGTGCTATCTATTTGTATGCGTTCATGCTTTCTATGTAGGTCATGGAGTTGGCGTAGCGCATCGGCGTATACCTTCCCCAAATAAGTTGTAAAGGTAGCTATCAGAAAATGATTTGGCAAATGCTTTAACGAAAAAGGCCGCCGAAATTCTCGTACCCGACTGTGCTTCAATAGTAGCTGACCATGCACCCCCATTTTCTTAGCCTTTTTTACAGCGCTGATATCACAGCGCCAATTACGCGCCCTGATACTGCCGCTCCACTTCGTCGGTGTCATTCTTGCTCGTTACCATTTTCATTACATGGTCGTAAGCGTTTCTAACCTCGTTATGGGGGCCAAGGTAGGAATTATTTCCCTTATTGTATTTTTCGAGAAATATTATAACCTTTTTGGTCAGCTTGTATTGCTCCGTTATCTCGTCCAGCCTTTTGATAAAGTACGCTTGCCGTTCAGTCATTTCAGGGCATTTTTAGGTGTGCAACTTCATCAACAAAGTTGGCGGTTTCCCTCACCGTTAGCATCCTACCATTCATCAGGTTGACGTTCCCCCTCAAGCGCTCGGTGTTGATTTTTTCGCGATCCTCAAAGCTCGAAAATGGGATGTTCATTATATCCTTTGTGCCCGTTGCGGCAAAAATCGCATCATCAAGCGACTTTCTGTAGTCCGCAATTTTATTAAGTGTGTTTGTGTTTTCCATAATTGTTCCTTTTTTAGCGATGTTTTCTTAGCTTGTTGGTTTAGTGGATATAAAATTACTCGCGGGCAAAGGTAATAATTTTTCTTCTTTCTGCAAAAGTAGAATTTTTTGTAAACATTTGGGAGGGTGCGCTTGTTAATAAAATTATAGGGCACATTATGAGGCGTAATTGAAGTTTTATTGCTATACTTGCAGGATATTTTGAACTCGGAAGAGTTCCGCTATTGGGTTAACAGAAAATAGGAAAAACAAATGGCAAAAGTAGTTGCAATTGCAAACCAAAAGGGCGGCGTGGGCAAAACCACCACCGCCATCAACTTGTCGGCAAGCCTTGCTGTGCTCGAAAAGCGTGTACTGCTCATAGACGCCGATCCTCAGGCAAACGCCACAAGCGGCTTGGGGTTTGAGGAAAAAAACGTAAAAACAACCATCTACGAGTGCATGGTGGACGACGCCAACCCGAGCGACGCCATCCTGCAAACAGAGATCAAATACCTGCACCTGCTGCCGTCGCGCGTAGATTTGGTAGGCGCAGAGCTGGAGCTGGTGGACAGGCCAAACCGCGAAGTTGTGCTGAAAAGCGTAGTGGCGCAGCTGCAATCCACCTACGACTACATCTTTATTGACTGCCTGCCGTCGCTGGGGCTTATTGCGCTCAACGCGCTCACCACGGCCAACTCGGTAATTATCCCCATACAGTGCGAGTTCTTTGCGCTCGACGGATTGAGCAAGCTACTCAACACCATTCGTATGGTGCAGGGACGCCTGAACCCGGGGCTGGGCATCGAAGGCTTTTTGCTCACCATGTACGATGCCCGCATGAAGCTTGCCAACCAAGTGGTAGAGGACGTTCGATCCCATTTTGAGAGTATGGCCTTTGAAACCATTATAGCGCGTAACGTGAAGCTGAGCGAAGCTCCGTCGTTTGGAAAACCTGTCATCCTTTACGATGCGCAGTCAAGCGGAAGCATTGGGTACTTAAACCTTGCCCGTGAGTTTTTGCAGCGCAACAACGCTACCGCCATTAACAACAAAGATAAACAGATATAAATCATTCTATGGCTAAAAAGGATGTAAAAAAGTTGGGGAAAGGATTAGGTGCGCTGCTTGAGGGACAAACGGTGTCGCGCGGCCCTGTGGCTACGGCGGCTACCGTTGCTGTCACCGCCAACACCGACACCACCGACGACGACGAGGAGCAACCCGCAGCAGCGCCTGTTGCTGTAAAATCGGAGCTGGTAAAGGAAATTCCTTTATCGGAAGTAGAGGCTAACCCCCAGCAGCCGCGCTCCAAGTTCGATGAGGAATCGCTGGAGGAGCTCGCCAACTCAATTAAGCAGCTGGGGATTATACAGCCTATCACGGTGCGCGTTGTAGATACCGGAAAGTATCAAATTATTAGCGGAGAGCGCCGCTACCGGGCGTCAAAAATGCTCGGCTACGAAGCTATTCCCGCCTACGTGCGCGAAGCCGACGATAGCGACAGCCTGCTCATGGCGCTGATAGAAAACATTCAGCGTACCGACCTCGACGCTATGGAGGTGGCGCTAAGCTACCAGCGACTGATAGACGAGCTGAGCCTCACGCAGGAAGAAATCAGCGAAAAGGTAGGCAAAAAGCGCTCTACCGTTGCAAACTACCTGAGGCTGCTAAAGCTGCCGGACGAAATACAGCGAGCCATTCGCGACCAGCTCATCTCAATGGGGCACGCCCGCGCGCTGGTTAACGTGAACGGCGTTATGCAGCAGGTGAGCATAGCCAAAAAGATTGTAGAGCAGGGGCTATCGGTGCGGCAGGTGGAGGAGCTGGTAAAGCAGCTCGACAAGCCAAAAGCAGAAAAGACCCTGCCTCTCTCCGACGACGACAACGGCGACGGCGACGGCGAAAAATTTCCGGAATCGCTGTCCAAGCTGGTCGAAGGTATGAAAAAGTACTTTAACGGCAAGGTAAACATTAAGCGTGGGGCAAACGGCGGCGCCAAGCTTACCATTGACCTGAAAACGGACGATGATGTCAAAAGCGCCGTTGACAGGATGAGCCAACTTGCAAACGATTTTACGACTTAACAGCCAACGTCCGCCCTGAAAGTTTTGAAGCAGATAAAGAGTTTATGTAAGGTGAAAAGTTATGCTGCCGTAGCGCTGCTTGCGCCGGCAACGTTTTTGTCGCAGGTGGCCTGTGGGCAAAATGTTCGGGCAGCTGATAGCGTTGTCGTAGCGCACTCGCCGTCGCGCGCGGCGCTTTACTCTACGCTGCTGCCCGGATTGGGGCAGGCGTACAACCGAAGCTACTGGAAGCTCCCGCTGGTGTATGGCGGGTTTGCGGCCTTTGGATATTTCATTCAGAGCAACAACTTTCGCTACAACCTGTACCGCGATGCCTACACCATCAAGTACTCCGTTGCGCAGCTCAAAACGGACGACCCGGAGTACGAAAACAAAAAGGCTGCGCTGGAGCAAAACCTGTACAGCATGTTCCTCAACGTACCAATGGACAGGTTGCAGTACTACAAAAACTCCTACCGCCGCGACCGTGATTTTTTTATAATAATGACGATACTCTTTTACGGAATAACCATTATTGACGCTACGGTAGATGCTCACCTTTTTACCTACGATGTGAGCAACGATTTGTCATTTAAGCTGCAGCCCTACGCCGAAGGTTGCTATGCTTTCACGCCATCAACGCGCTCTAATCCGCACGTAGGCTTGAATTTTAGCATAACATTTTAGAAAGTAAACAAAAAAAATTTTTTTAAGTATGATGCGTTTTCTATTTGCTTTGCCTTTTTTCTTGACGTTGTTTTTCTTGACGTTTTCGTTCTTACCCCGCCTGTGGGCTGCTCCCGAAGCAGATGGCCGCGCCCCCCATGCAACGCCTACCGGCAGCGCGCTCAACGATGTTGCAGATGATATTGATGAGGATACCACTCTTGCCGTGCAGCCGGATGAGATAGTAGAGGCAACCGAGCTGCTCGCCGAAGAGCCGGTAATGCCTGCCGTAGTGTCGGATTCGATATACATTGCCCGCCTCCGGTGCCTAAACTCGGTGATCGACCTGCCGTTCAACAGCAGTGTCCGCCGCTACATTCAGCTCTACACCGAGGATAAGCGCGACAAGGCCGAAGCTATACTTGGGCTGTCGGAGTACTACTTCCCCATTTTTGAGCAGATATTAGACCAGTACGGGATGCCGCTGGAGCTTCGCTACCTTGCCGTGATAGAGTCGGCGCTCAACCCGCGAATTGTTTCACGGGCGGGGGCTACGGGGCTGTGGCAGTTTATGTACGGCACAGGCAGGCTTTACGGCCTTACCGTTACCTCTACGGTGGACGACCGCTGCGACCCGATTAAGTCCACACATGCCGCCGCGCAGCACCTGCGCGATTTGTACAACACGTTCAACGACTGGACGCTTGCCATTGCCGCCTACAACTGCGGCGCCGGCAACGTACGCAAGGCCATGCGGCGGTCGGGGAAAAACGATTTTTGGGGCATTTACCACCACCTGCCGCGCGAAACAAGAGGGTACGTGCCCGCTTTCATTGGCGCAACCTACATGATGAACTACAGCAAAGAGCACGGACTCATGACGCCTCAGTACGATTTTAACAAATACTACACCTACGATACGGTGCACGTGCAGCGCTGGATGCACTTCGACCAGATTGCGGCAGTGCTCAACATTCCGGTGGCTACGCTGCGCGACCTCAACCCCCAGTACCGGCGCGATATTGTGCCCGGCAACGAGCGCACCTGTACGCTCAAGCTTCCGGTAGCGTATTTAGATAATTACATTGACAGCGCCGAAAAAATAGCCATGTACCGCGCCGAAAAGTACAACCCCAAAACAATGGTTGCCCCAGCCCAGTTTACGGCGTACGTTCCGCAAGGAAAAACTAAAATTGTGTACAAGGTTAAGAAGGGAGATGTGCTTGGCGCTATTGCCGCCCAGCACAACGTACGCGTGCAGGACTTGAAGCAGTGGAACGCCTTGCGCTCAAACTACATCAAGGTAGGGCAAAAGCTGAACGTGTACGTAAGCCCGGCAAAGGCGGCGCTCTCCGCAGCGCAAAATGCAAACCGGCAGCAAAAGGGACAACCCGCCGCCATGTCGGGGCAGCAGACAGGTTTTCTGTACTATCAGGTAAAACAGGGCGACACGCTCTGGAGCATATCGCAACACTATAAATATCTGGGAATTACGCCTTCAGATTTGATGTCGCTGAACAACATGAGCAGCTCAACCAAAATAGTGCCGGGGCAAACCATCAAGATTAAAAAAATTGGGTGAAAAATTAGGCGAAAAATTAGGCGAAAAATTAGGTGAAAAATTAGGTGAAAAAATTAGATAGACCCGTATTGGTGATATTTATGATGTAGCATTTGGAAATATGATACGCTCCCAACGCCATCCGTTAGCGGCCATATTCTTGCGGCCGCTTTTTGCAGAACCCGGAAAGACAGTACGACTTTCCGAAGTTATGGCAGGCCTGATTTTGATATTCGCCCTGCTATTGCTTACCTGCCTTGTTTTTCCGGCGGAAGGCATACGCTTGTCGTCGCGCTTTACGCTTACCTTTCCATCTCTTCAGGATATTCTGGGCATATCGGAGCGTAGCGCCGAAACTTCATTCTCCATTGACTGCAGCGAAGAAGGATTTTCTAACTTTGCCGGCGACCCGGACAGGTTCGAAAAATCGGCCTTGCCGATGAAGTGTACGCCCGAGCAGATACGCGCGCTACCGGTACAGCCAATTGAATACCCGAAAGGTAGAAAAGATGTGCTGGACAATATCATGCTGGAGCTGACAGCCTTGCGCTCCGGCAACCGTGGGCTGGTGCGCATACTGCACTACGGCGATTCGCAGCTGGAGGCCGACAGGATGACCATGTACCTGCGCGGCCAGCTGCAAAAAGAGTTTGGCGGCGGCGGAGTAGGATACGTAGCGCTCAACCCGCAGATACCGATTAACCCTACCGTAAAAATTTCCATGTCCGACGATTGGAGCTACTCTGTGCCGGCGGTGAATTACAAGCAGCAGGCGCCGCTGCGCGTGGGGCACATGCTGTCGAGCGCGAGCTTCTCGCCGAAGCGCCAAAAGGTATCGTGGATTAAGGTAGAGCGCCGACCGATTAGGTCGTACCCTTCGCTTCGCTTTTCGCGGGTAAAGCTGCTGCTGGCAAACTCCCGCGCTCCGATATTTCTTGAGGCAAAAACCCTTACCGAAACAATTTTTACAAGCGTCATTCAGCCCAACGCGGCTGTGCAGGAGCTGAGCTTGGTTGTGCCGAACAATCAGGAGAGCGTTACGCTGTATTTTCGCGGAAATGGTAACCCCGAGATATACGGCCTTGCGCTGGACCACAGCGCCGGCGTGGCGGTGGACAACATTCCGCTGCGTAGCAGCTCCGGCATCGATTTTGTTAAGGCCGATATGCAGCTGCTCGAAAAGAGCTACAAGCTCATTGACGCCAAGTTTGTCATTATGCAGTTTGGCGCCAACGTTGTGCCGCAGTCTAAGAAGAGCTACAGCTACTACGAGGAGCAGCTGTACAGGCAGCTGGCGCTCATAAAGCAGCTGATACCCAAGGTAAGCATACTGGTGGTGGGCGTTTCGGACATGGCGCGGCGGAGCAACGGCGTGCTGGCTTCGTACCCCAACATCGCAAAAATACGCAACGCGCAGCGGCAAGCGGCCTTCAGGGCAGGTTGCGCATTTTGGGACACCTACGAGGCTATGGGGGGCAAGAACTCCATCATTTCGTGGGCCTACGCAAACCCCATGCTTGCCACCAAAGATTTTTGCCACTTCAGCAACGCCGGCGCAGCGCTGGTGACGGAGCTGCTGTACCGCTCCTTTTCGCGAGACCTTAAACGCTACATGGCGGCCGCCGGCAAAGTGGAGAAGGGCACGGGGAAGGGCACGGAGAAGGGCACGGGGAAAGACGCGGAGAAAGACGTTACGTCGCTGGCCGAAAATTCAACATCTCAATAATACCTTGGGGATAAGCCGATGGATATTCATAGCATACTGGAGGAAATTTTTACCTGCGACGAAGGCTCTGCCCTTATTTTTACCCGGCTGTCTTTTTGGATTTTTTTTGCTGCGCTGCTGGTTGGCTACTCGTTTATATACAAAAAAAAATACAAAAAAACGCACCTTGCCAAGAGCCTTTACCTGCTGCTGTTCAGCCTTTTTTTCTACTACAAGTCGAGCGGTATCTACTTTTTGCTGCTGCTTTTTTCTACCACCCTCGATTTTTACCTTGCCAAAGCCATATACCGCAGCCACCGCAACGCTGCCCGCAAGTTGCTGGTGGCGCTTAGCGTTTGCGTAAACCTTGGGCTGCTTGCCTACTTCAAGTACGCATACTTTCTCACCTCCGCAGTCAACGATTTTTTGGGTGAGGAGGCGTTTCGCGTTGTCAATATTTTTTCGGAGGCTGTGAACATGCTTACCGGCGCCCAAAAGTTTGATGTGGACAACCTTATCCTGCCCATCGGGATTTCGTTCTACACTTTTCAAATTCTCAGCTACACGGTAGACGTTTACCGGCGAAAGGTTGCGCCCGTCAACAGCATTATTGATTTTGGGTTTTACGTTTCCTTTTTCCCCTCGCTGGTGGCCGGCCCTATTGTACGCGCGGCAGACTTTATACCGCAAATATACAGGGAGTACAGCGTTACGAGGCGCGAGGCGTGGCAAGCTGTATTCCTGATTTTGAACGGGCTGGTGAAAAAAGTAGCCATCTCGGATTACATCTCGCTCAACTTTGTTGACCGCGTTTTCGATACCCCGTCGCTCTACTCCGGGTTTGAGCTGCTCATGGGGGTGTATGGCTACGCCATTCAAATCTACTGCGATTTTTCGGGCTACACCGACATCGCCATCGGGCTGGCGCTGCTGCTGGGATTTCGCCTGCCGCCAAACTTCAACTCGCCCTACCGCGCTGCAAGCCTGCGCGAATTTTGGCAGCGCTGGCACATCTCCCTCTCGTCGTGGCTCCGCGACTACCTCTACATCCCGCTTGGAGGAAACCGGAAGGGGCGGGCGAGAACGTACATCAACCTGATACTTACCATGCTGCTGGGAGGCTTGTGGCACGGCGCAAGCTACAAGTTCGTTGTATGGGGCGGGCTGCACGGGGTTGCGCTCGCCTTGGGCAAGCTCGTAAAGGAGCGCCGCGCAAAGGCGCCGCGGCGAAAATTTAAGCTGCCCGCCTTTGTGCCAATCCTGCTCACCTTTCACTTTGTGTGCCTCACCTGGATATTTTTCAGGGCTGCCGACATGTCGCTAGCGCTGGATATTATTTACCGCATTGGCGCCGAGTTCTACCTCTCCGCCATTCCGGATATCGTGGCGGGCTACAGCCTCATATTCGGGCTAATGCTGGCGGCGTATGCCATCCACTTTTTGCCGCAAAAAGTCAAGGTTTGGTACCGCGAAATGTTCATCAACCTGCCGGATGCGGTGAAAATTGTGGTGGCGCTGCTGGTGGTGTTTTTTATTTATCAGGCTTCGTCGTCAGAAATGCAGCCGTTTATTTACTTTCAGTTTTAGCGCATGAAAAAAATCAGAAGCATATACTTTGGGGGGATGCTGGTTTTGCTTTCGGCAGCGCTGCTTGGGGGAGCGGGATGCTCCACCTTGCGGCGCGCCGGGCAGGAGTCCGACAGAGATTTTTATCGAACCTACTCAAAAAAAATGGGCGTGAGCCTTAACGGCACGGAGGAAAAGGAGCTCATCCGCGCCGCTGCCGGATGGCTGGGCGTACCCTACCGCTACGGCGGGCAGAACCGCAAGGGCGTAGATTGCTCCGCGCTGGTGGGCAACCTCTACAGGGAGGCATACGGCGTTACCCTCCCGCGCACGTCGAGCATGATTGCAAAGCAGGCAAAGCGCGTAAAAAAACGCAACCTTGCCTGCGGCGACTTGCTCTTTTTTACCATAGCCGACAAAAAAGTATCGCACATGGGGATGTACTTGGCCAACGACAAGTTTCTGCACGCCTCTACCTCAAAGGGGGTGAGCGTTGCAAGCCTGAGCGACAAGTACTGGAGCAAGTACTTTTCGGGTGCAGGGCGCATACATACGCCGGGTGCAGGCGCGCGCGCGCAGGCTAAGCAGCCCCCGCCGGCAGCGGACGAAAAGAAGAAAAGCGCCGTTGCCGAAGCGCCACAGCCCAGACCTTCAAAGGAAAAGCCCAAGGACAAACCCAAAGACAAGGACAGCAGCGGCAGCAGCGGCGATGTAATTATCGTTTTTGATGAGGAATTTTGACGGCTATTAATCCGTATGCAGCATACCTGCGTAGAGACGTGGCGCGCCGCGTCTCTACAGCGAGGTTTGCAGCATACCTGCGTAGAGACGTGGCG